>JBLHHI010000006.1:0-52526 GCA_047614125.1 Bacteroidia bacterium
TCGGCTCGTCACATCCTGGGGCTGGAGAAGGTCCCAAGGGTTGGGCTGTTCGCCCATTAAAGTGGCACGCGAGCTGGGTTCAGAACGTCGTGAGACAGTTCGGTCCCTATCTGTTGTGGGCGTTAGAAGATTGAGAGGATCTGACTTTAGTACGAGAGGACCGGGTTGGACATACCTCTGGTGTATCTGTTGTTCTGCCAAGGGCATCGCAGAGTAGCTATGTATGGACAAGATAAGTGCTGAAAGCATCTAAGCACGAAACTTACCTCAAGATGAATCTTCTTTTAAAGGTCGTTAAAGACGATGACGTTGATAGGCTGTAGGTGTAAAGGCAGTAATGTCAAAGCCGAGCAGTACTAATTACCTGTAGACTTATATTTTTTTATAATTTATTTACTTTCAATTTTTGTCATTGATTTCATAGGAGCCTCGGCTCGGTGAAATTATCTTATTGAAATTCTGTCCTTTCGGATGGTTCTTTCAAAGATTTTGTGCTAGGCACAATCAAAATTCAGCCTCAAAACTGCGCTTTGATTATAATCTTTGGGTGACTATATCGAGTGAGTACACCTCTTCCCATTTCGAACAGAGAAGTTAAGCCACTCAGAGCTGATGATACTTGGGTAATACCTGGGAAAGTAAGACGTCGCCAACTTTTTATTAAGACCTCAACAGTAATGTTGAGGTTTTTTTTTGCCCTTTTTTGTATATTCTGGATTGTATCCTTTTCGAACCTCACTGTCTTTAACTGCACCGAATTCTAAATATGAAACGAACTTAGCTTTAAACTATCTTTGCTCTATGCTTATCGTCAAGCTCAAATCGGTACATTTTTTAGCCCTGCCATTGTTCGTCTTTCTGATTTTTTTTGACTTCTTTTTAGTCTTTAAAATTCAATCAACTTACGACTCAGGCGATAGCGTCTTGCACTTTCTCCAAGCCCACCTGGCCTTTAAGCACCCAATGTTATATCTGGATCATTGGGCAAAGCCCGTTTTTGTTCTGCTCAGTGCGCCTTTTGCGTATTTCGGTTGGATGGGCATGAAAACCTTTAACGCACTTTGTATGATTAGCTCTGCACTATGTGCTTTTAAGCTTGCCAGTAAAGTTAACGTCAACCCGTGGATTACACTCCTTTGTTGCGTCGCCGCACCGAAGTTCATTCTCATACAATCGTCGGGATTAACCGAGCCCCTGTTTACATTTTTACTGATAGGTGCCACTCTACTTGCCCTTTCAGATCGATTGATGTTCGCCACAATAATTATCTCGTTTCTACCTTTTGTACGATCCGAAGGATGGCTGATTATTATAATGTTCGCGGTTTATCTCTTGTCAATTCGTAAGTTCTCGCCGTTGATTTGGCTTTGCTTAGGCCATATAGCATATGGCTTAATTGGAGCAGTGGTTCTAAACGACTTTCTATGGATGTTTCATCAAAACCCCTATGAAGGCGTAGAACTTAAATATGGAAACGGCAGCTTTACCCATTATTTTTTTCAACTTCCAAACATCGTTGGCCTCCCCATTTTTATTCTGTTCTTGGTCAGTGTTCTGGTGGCCTCGTATTCATTTTTTAGAAGGAAGTTGAGTATACAACGGGCCATACTCCTATTTGGTATTCCGTTAGGATACCTCGCTGCTCACAGCATTTTTTGGCGGTTTGGAATGTTTCATAGTTTTGGAATAACTCGTGTACTCTGTGTCTTGATTCCTTTCATTGCCATTGACATTGCGTGGATGATGTCGACTTTTAAAATGAAGAAGGAGGTGAGGTATGCAGTTATCGCTATCATTATTTGCACAGTCTTAATTTTTCCATTCACGAAGAATAAGATGGCCTTTAACATGCCCCATGATTTCATCCTCGACGAAACCCAACAAACTGCCCTCAATGCCACCAATTGGATTAAACACAACAACTTAGATACTGCCTTGATCTTTTCCAACCAATACTATCTTGCGCATAAGCTAAATCTTGATATCTACAATACGGATCAGTTCATGAACATTCGCATGTTAAAAGAGTTTAAACCACAACCGGGTAGCTTGGTGATTTGGGATTCGTATTTTGCGGTAACTGATGCAGAAGTCCAAGAGGATTTATTCGAAAATGATGATCAATATATATTGCTTAACGCATTTGCCTCATCTGTTGATTCATTAGCGTATGAAATTCGAGTTTATCAAGTTACAGATGATCTGTCTATTGGCAATTAAGGTGTAACGATACAAGTAATTAAATTTGGATAACCATATCTTTGACTCGTGAAACTCGAGCTCGTAATCAAATCATTGCCAACGGATCCTGGGATCTATAAATACCTCGATAAGGATGATGTAGTAATTTATGTTGGGAAGGCTAAAAACATAAAAAAGAGAGTTAATTCATACTTTGTGAAGCAGCACGAAAGCAACAAAACTCGCATTCTGGTTTCAAAAATATACCGCATCGAATTTGTGGTGGTGGATAGCGAGATGGAAGCCTTGCTTCTGGAAAATAACCTCATTAAAACACATCAACCCAAGTACAACATCCTTCTCAAAGACGACAAGTCGTTCCCACTCATTCGTCTTTCCAACGAACGATTTCCGAGAGTATTTGCAATACGGAATCCAAAATTCGACGGCTCTACTTTTTATGGGCCTTATACTTCAGCCCGCGCCATGCATGGCATCCTCGATTTAATTAAATCCATTTATCCGTTACGCAATTGCAATTTCAATTTGAGCGAAGAAAATATTATCTACGGTAAGTTTAAAGCTTGTTTAGAATATCAATTGGGCAATTGCAAAGCGCCCTGCATTGGCTTACAGCAGGAAGACAACTACAACGAATCGATTGCGCATGTTAAGAACATCTTAAATGGAAACCTGGCATCGGTAAAGCAACATTTAAAAGAAGCGATGTTAAAGGCTTCGGATGAACTTCGTTTTGAAGAGGCCGCTTCGTACAAGCAAAAAATTGATGATCTAGAATTATTTCGAAACAAGTCGACCGTTGTTAATCATAAGATTACCGATGTGGATGTCTTTTCAATTATATCGGATGATTCCAAAGCCTTTGTTAATTTTTTGAAAGTCAATAACGGCATGATTGTTCAAACGAAGTCAGTAGAATACAAGCTTCGAATCGACGAGAGCCAAGCAGATGTTTTGTCCCACGCCGTTCCAAACCTTCGAAAATTATTCAAGAGCACATCGAAAGAAATCATAGTACCTGTTCCAATCGAATTATTTGAACCACTCCGATGTACCGTTCCAAAATCTGGTGATAAGAAGAAGTTGCTGGATTTGTCGTTGAAAAACGTGCTGATGTACAGAAAGCAAAAGTTGGATCATTATGAACAATTAAACCCCGATTACCGCCGACAACGATTAATGGAGCAGATGAAGTCTGATTTGCGATTAACAGTGGAGCCGAGACATATAGAGTGTTTTGATAATTCAAACATTCAAGGAACCAATCCGGTTTCTGCCTGCGTGGTCTTTAAAGACGGAAAACCATCCAAAAAAGAATATCGACACTTCAACATTAAAACGGTTATTGGACCGAATGACTTTGATAGCATGAAAGAAGTTGTAGAACGAAGGTATACGCGTGTATTGAATGAAGGTGGCAGCTTGCCCAACTTGATTGTAATTGATGGCGGTAAGGGGCAACTAAGTTCTGTGGTGGGCTCGCTAAAAGAGCTTGGGATTTTTGGGAAAGTAGCGGTAATAGGGATAGCAAAACGATTGGAAGAAATCTATTTCCCCGGAGATACCACACCAATGTACATCGATAAAAAATCGGAAAGCTTAAAGGTTATCCAGCACTTGCGAGATGAAGCCCATCGTTTTGGAATTACTCATCATCGAAATCGACGCTCAAAATCAACCTTAAAGAGTTCACTGTTGGATATTCCTGGGGTTGGAGATAAAACGTTGGATGTTTTATTGAAAGCATTTAAATCGGTGAAAAAAATAAAAGAAGCCAAGCCCTCTGAACTTGCGGGAGTTATAGGAGCAAAAAAAGCAGACATCGTTGTTAACTTCTTAAAAGAACAACATGATACTTAATGCCCAAACAGCGGCTGGATTTAGCGCAAATTTCGACCTTTTCTGTGCAGGTGAATCCCATCTTTTTTACTTGGATGGATGTGGAATAGATGCGGCAAATGGGGTAAATAAGTATCGAAAAATCGTTGGAATTGGCTGCGCACGGAGTTGGCAAATTGATAACAACTCGAAGAAAAGCTGGGCCGATAGGATAAAAGAACTTACTTCAGGAAAGTGGCAATTCGTAGTGGCATCGTATGAGTTAAAGAACAACATTCTAGGTTGTAAGTCGAAGAACCCATCAACGCATAATTGGCCAAATTTACTGGTGGTTGAGCCCGAACTCATTTGCATATTCCATCTCGATGACACCATTGAGCTCATTGGAGATGAGGTAGATCTATGGCTAAACAACGTCCTAAGCTTTGTTCCATGGGATCAGTCAACATTACTGAGCTTTCAAGGAACCCAATGCTCAATAATACGCGAGGATTATGAACGAACCATTCAAAATATTAGAACTCAAATTGAATTGGGGAACATGTATGAAATTAATTTCTGCTTTGAAACCAAATACCTTCAATTCGAATGCAGCAACCCAATGAAGTTGTTCAAGGCACTCCAAAGCGCATCGCCGGCTCCTTTTTCATCCTATGTTTGCATTGAAAACAAACATCTAATTTCATCCAGTCCCGAGCGATTTATGTCTCGGACAGGCAATGCCTTGTGCAGCCAACCGATTAAGGGAACTGCTGCTCGTTCTCATAATCAAGTTAAAGATTTTGCAAACAAAAAGGCCCTTCAAAGCTCCATCAAAGAAAGGGCCGAGCATATTATGATTGTAGATTTGGTTCGAAACGATTTGTCTCAGGTAGCTGAACCGGGAAGTGTTACTGTTTCGGATTTATTTGGCATTTACGGGTACGAGCATGTTTACCAAATGGTATCAACCATCCAGGCCTCGGCGCTTCCTTCTTTAAATTGGATGGACATTTTTGATAAAACTTTTCCAATGGGAAGTATGACGGGTGCCCCCAAACGTATTGTGTTGGATTTTATAGATGATTTCGAAAACACCGCTCGAGGTTGGTACAGCGGCGCGGTTGGTTACGTAGAACCCAATGGAGATTTCGACTTCAGCGTAATAATAAGAAGCTTACTCTACGACCGAGAAACAAATTGCGCATCTTTTGCCGTTGGCGGAGCCATTACGTATGATTCGAATTCTACGGATGAATTCAATGAAAGCCTATTAAAAGGTCAATCCATTCAAGACCTTATGCAGTCATTACGGACGGATTTATGAAATAAGTTTTTCAGATTTAATTTTTGCGCCAAACTGACTCAGCAACGATCCAAGATCTTCGGGCTTAAACGGCTTGCTTAAGAAATCATCCATGCCCGAACTTAAGTAGATATCTTTACTCGACTCATTCGCATCTGCGGTTAAAGCAATGATGGGAGGGCGGTCGAGGCCATACAGCTCTATGATTTCTTTTGTGGTCGTAAGTCCGTCTTTTTCAGGCATTTGAATGTCCATCAAAATCAAATCAACGTTCTTTTCCGCCATAATTTCGAGAACCTTCACGCCGTTTTCAGCGTGATAGAAATCACCATACCCAAATTTGCCAAGAATCTTTTCTATCAACATTTTATTAAATGGATTGTCTTCCGCAACTAAAATTTGCATTGGATAAAGCTCACTTAGATTCTCGTCCACAATTTTAAGACGCTTTTTACTGGCATTTACAGGTAATTCGCCGTGATTTTGATCCGTAGGTATTTTAACCTCCAACGTAAAATAAAAGGTCGTACCAACATTTTTTGTCGATGTAAGGCCAATTTCGCCTCCCATCAATTCGACCAATTTTTTAGAGATGCTTAAGCCAAGTCCAATTCCGCCATACTTTCTCGAGGTGGATGTGTCTTCTTGTTCAAAAGCATCAAAAATGGTTTGTTGTTTTTCATGAGATATGCCAACGCCATCATCCGAAACTGAAAATTTAAGCAATGCACTTTTTTCTTTTAGGCCCGGAGATTTCAGCATTTTCTCAAGAGAAGTAAATACTGTTATTGTTCCATCTTCTGTAAACTTAACGGCGTTACTTATTAAATTAATAAGTACCTGGCGTGTACGAAGAATATCACCTTTAAAAAGCTTTAATCCATCATCGGATAAATCCCATTTCAACGAAATGTTTTTCTCTTTGGCTTGTTTCGAGAAAATGGTGCAAACCTCATCCATCAGCTGGGGCAAATCAATCAACTTGGATTCAATGCTCATTTTTCCAGCCTCAATTTTTGAGAAATCAAGAATGTCGTTTAGTATAATTAGCAGATTTTCGCTGCTCGTTTCGATGGTTTCTACAAATTTCTTTTGCTCCTTGTTTAAACGGGTATCCATTAGCAAGTTGGCCATGCCCATGATGCCGTTCATTGGTGTACGGATTTCGTGACTGGTAACTGCCAAGAAGTTGGATTTAGCCATTAAACCAGCTTCTGCCTGACGCTTTGTATCATCTAAGATGCCATTCATTTTGCGCAGCTCATCGTTTTGATCTTTGATTATATTATTCCGCTCAATGAGTTGGGCATTTGCGGTTCGTTTTATTTGCAACTGGCCCCAAAGCAGTCCACTAAGTGAAAGCAATAAGAGAATCACAATGGCCGATCCATATTTGATGTAGTTGTTAAGTGTATTATTGGTTTTCGCCATCGTTTCGTCTACAGTTTTTTGCTCTAACCTACGATCATTAAGCCATTTCTCTCTTTGCTTAACCAGTTGATCATAGGTTTTTCCAACGGTGCCAATTCCTAAAGCAGATTTTACCTTGAGTAAATAATCATCATTTTCAATAACTTTTTGATACTGCTCCAAATCTTTATAATTACTTGAAAGATTGGCCAAACACAAGTACTCTAGGTATAAATCGCCATGTGCTTGAGCCGATGCCAAGGTTCTGGTGTATATGTTATTTGATTCTTCAAAACGACTTTCTTGTTGTCGAATATAGGCCTCCTCATAAGCGATGTACCGTATGTCGTACGCCGACATGTAGTAGTTTTTTGCTGTTTCTAAATATTCCATCGACTTTTCATATTGCTTTGAAGTGGAATTTAGTTTTGCCAGCAGTAAGTAATTGTCGCCCAATTGTGCTCGTGAGTCCAATTTAGAATTTATGGACTTTGCATTCTGCATGTTGAAATATGCACCTTTATAATCACCAAACATGTAGCCCCAATTGGCATAATGTTGAAGGAAATCGGCCTTTATTAGAGAATCTGTTTCAAGAGCAATATTGGCCTCAACTTTAGTTAAAATTTTTCTTGCATACGACAACTCGCCAGATTTAACCAGTAAGTTAGCGAAGGCTTGATGAATTTTAATTTCCAGCCTTCTATTTCCATGTTTCAAACTTTCGGCGTAAAAGTAATTTTCAATTGCTTGACTGAACTCACCTTTTAATTCATGAAATTTTGCAAGAAGAAAGTAGATATTTGCCTGCTCGTAGTGCGAAAGGTGCTTCATCTTGCACAACCCAATTTCACTGGCATATCGATTTGCTTTTTGAATTTCCCCCAAATAGGCATAGTTCAACATCAGAAACGAACGTTGACTTATCAACTTATATGAGCAGTCATTATTTGTTAAGCGTAACCCAAGATCAACTAAAATTTCTTTCGATTTTAAGTAATCCCGTACTTCAAAGTATTGCACGGCATTATCAAATTGTACAATATCTGGATCCGGAGGTAGGTTGTTTTTAAGCAAGGTAGAATCTTTCACACCTGATTCTTGTGCAATAGATTGAAACCGCCAAAATAAAAAAAATGAAGTGAAAAGCAACAGCCAAATGGCAGTAAAAGCAATTTTGTTAAATGCCAATTCTGAGAAGAAGGGCTTTTTATTAGACATCTTTCGTAATAGTAGTTGGACAAATATCATATATTATTCTGAATATAACAACTAAGTTTGCCACTATCAATCATTTGGCCAGCCCAAATGGTGTTTTACCACTTGTAATTATCCGAAAACCTATGAGCAATCATTCTTCAATTCCTTCATTGGATTTAAATCATTTTAGATTGGGTACTCCCAAGCAAAAGCAACAATTTATTCAAGATCTGGGCAATGCATATGAGGAAATAGGGTTTGCCGCGGTAAAAAACCACATGTTGCCAAATGTGCTGGAACAAGAGCTCTATAACCAAACGAAGGCTTTTTTTAAGTTGCCTTTGGATGTTAAACTAAAATATTCGGGTGATGCATTGGCTGGACAAAGGGGATATACTGGAATGGGGAAGGAGCACGCTAAGGGTAAAAGCGTTGGTGATCTAAAAGAATTTTGGCACTTCGGACAATATCTTCAACCGGAAGATGTAAATCGTTTTGATTATCCAAACAACATTGATGTGCTTGAATTGCCGGCATTTAACGCGGTAGGGAAAGAAGCTTACGCTCGCTTGGAGGAGACCGGTAAGTACTTATTGCAAGCCATGGCCATTTTTCTTGACTTGGAAGAGAACTTTTTTAATGAAAAGGTTCACAATGGCAATAGCATTCTTCGACCAATTCATTATGCACCAATACTTGAAGAACCCCCAACTGGTGCTGTGCGTGCAGGGGAGCATGAAGATATTAACCTGATTACCCTATTGATGGGAGCCAGTGCGGATGGTTTGGAGATACTGAGTAAGGAAAACGAATGGGTGGCAGTTACCGCAGTCGAAAATCATTTGGTTGTTAATGTTGGAGATATGTTGCAACGCTTAACAAACAACCGATTTAAATCAACAACTCATCGAGTGGTTAACCCTCCTCGCTCACAATGGTCGTCTCCAAGGTACTCCATTCCTTTCTTTCTTCATCCCCAAGGTTCAACGCGCCTAGATTGCTTGGACTCATGTATTTCAGACTCAAACCCAAAGCAATACGATGATATTTCGGCTGGAGAATACTTAACGGAACGCCTCATTGAGATTGGCCTTCTTTCGAAATAGGTGCATAGAACAATTCCAATTAATAACCTTAATTATCAGAATTCCCATAAATGGAGTTATTTGTCTATATTCCAACAATGAATTAGTGATGGCTGCGACGGCTACCACGATTTTGTAAACCAGAAAAATAGAAACACAAGTCACAATCATACTACTGTTATGCGACTACTATTTTTCATACTACTATGCTAAAAAGAAGTTTTCTGGTTTAAATGCAAATCACCTGTGCATCTTGTGTTTGGTTCGAAAGAACTTAAGGGATGGTTGTTTAAGGCAACCATCCCTTTTTTTTTGCCCATGCTTTAAAACTTCCCAAACCTTCTGCTGCTTTTTTACATATGTGATGAGCACTAAAGTGCATCTCTATGTTTGGATTGGGGTCAATTACAACAATCGGAACTGCATTGCCAGCAAAGCGAATTAGGCCAGCAGCTGGATAAACCTGAAAGCTGGTGCTAACAATCAACACTAATTCAGCTTTCCTAATTTGCTCAACTGCGCAATCCATCATCGGTACTGCTTGGCCAAACCACACAATGTGTGGTCTTAGTTGTGCCCCTTTTGGACATACGTTTCCAATATTTATTTCATCCAATTCAAGGTTGTATATTTGATTTTCGTCATTAAACCTCCAGCATTTGTTGATTTCGGCGTGCAGGCGAATCACCTTTGTGCTGCCAGCACGTTCGTGCAAATCATCAATGTTTTGAGTAATAATGGTCACATTCAATTCCTTCTCCAAATCCGCTAATATATAATGCCCAAGATTTGGCAAGGCCTTTTTGACGGCCTTCCTGCGGGCATTGTAAAACTGCAAAACTTTTGCCGGATTGAGATGCCAAACATCGATGCTGGCTACTTCGGTAACATTATGTCCTTCCCACAATCCACCCGAATCCCGAAAGGTTTGTAATCCGCTTTCCGCACTCATTCCAGCACCTGTTAATACCACCAAATTAATCATGGATACGAATATATCGCACTGTACTTTTGCTCCATGCATTTTTTGAATGATGTGAAGGCACCAATGATGAAATCCATCATCAAGTTGGGCTTTCCTGTGGTAGTCAGCAATCTAGGACTAATTCTGATGGCCTTATTCGATACCGCTATGATTGGTTGGTATGGAGAAGGAGAAACCGCTGAAATTCCATTAGCCGCGGCGGGAATTTCAAATGCGGTATTTTTTGTTGCAAGTATTTTTGGAATTGGAGTATTGGTTGTTTTTTCATCCATGTATGCAGGTTACATTGCATCGGGAAAAATAAACCGACTCGGGAAGTTCATCAATGCATCGCTGGTTGTTAATGTGGTTATAAGCGTATTAACCTTTGTGCTGCTTCAACTCCTATTGCAGAATATTGATATTTTTAAGCAGCCATTGGATGTGAAACTAGAGGCCAAACCCTATTTTAATATTCTCACATACAGCATTTGGCCCATGTTCCTCTTTCTTTCATTTAAAAATATTTCCGATGGATATTCGCTGACGAAGGCCGCAATGTTTGCCAGCTTAACCGCCGTTGTGCTCAATGTAGGCTTAAACTATTGTTTAATTTTCGGAAACTTTGGCGCTCCAGAACTGGGCCTTGTTGGTGCTGGATATGGCACCCTCATATCAAGAATCTACATGGCAATTTTTATGATTTTATACATTCAGTACAATCAGCAAATTGCCTACAAGCTCTCCGAATTAAAAGAGGGTTTTTTGAGAACTGATTTGATTCGCCTTTTACGAATTGGAATCCCATCAGGATTGCAGTTTTTTTACGAAATATCTGCCTTTGCCGGTGCTGCGATCTTAACCGGTTGGATCAGTTCGAATGATCTTGCAGCACACAACGTCGTAATTGGTCTTGTATCGTTTACTTATATGTTCGCCAATGGAATTTCGGTAGCAGGAATGATAAAAGCCGGTGAAGCAACCGGCAGAAAGGACCACAATACGACCCGACAATTGGGGGTAAATGCGCTGGTGTTAACCACGGCGTGCATGGCGGTTTTTGCAATATTCATTGTGGTCTTTAATCAAACAATGGTGGGCTGGTTTACCTCAAAACAAGAGGTAATAGAAATTGCCTCCACTTTAATGATTGTTGCCGCATTTTTTCAACTATCTGATGGAATACAAGCTGTGAGTCTCGGGTTACTCAGAGGTATGCACGATACTAAAATTCCGGCCAGGATAACCTTTATTGTATATTGGTTAATTACATTGCCCCTTTGTTACATCCTTGGCTTCACATATGGTTTGCAAACCGTTGGTATTTGGATTGGCTTGCTGGTTGGACTCACGTTAGCCGCCCTATTATTAACCATACGATTTTGGAAGAAAACACACTTTGCAAGCCACTCCGTTATTTAATGTTTGTTAACATGGCATCTTCGCATAATTACGAATCTGAGTTCGATTAATCTTTTAAAATTCAGATTTGTATGGAGGCCAAGTAGTGAGGCGAAAACAGGAAGGTTTATGTTTATAAACCGACTGATTTCAACGAAGCTAATGACCTGAGTTCGATTAATCCTTGCGGTTCAGAACGCTTGTCAATAGTGAGATGCGAATGAAAATTGTGAAAAAATAGCGGGCTATTTTGAACGATTTTTATGAAGTAGATTGCTGTTGCCAAGTGGAAATGAGAAATTTGCTTTTTAATAAAGCCGCATAGTCTTCATTATCAGTTCTTGGTTTACCCCGGTAAACCTACAAACAGGACGCTTCGACTATACAATTTTATAAAAATCTGAACCTGCAAATATTAATCGAACTCAGGTTAATAGGGTTTCTTATGCAAAAGTTCGCATTTCACTTGTGAAAAGCGAACTTTTCATCGTAAAAATTACTCGAAAGGGCCCGCCCTGTCTTCGAAATTTTTACTTGAAACTCACTGTCCACAAGCGTTCTGAATTCAATATATGAATCGAACTCATGTTACGAGTTATTTTGTCTAGTTTGCTCCTTGAAACTGTTATAGAATGAAACACTTATTTGTACTTTTCTCATTTCTTGTCTTAGTAAGCATCTCGAGCGTTCTGGCTCAAGACCGGGTCGAGTTTTATCTTTCACCTGGGTACAGTTATCGAACCATTCAGCTCGAAGCAAACACCGACCTTGGTTTTAAAGATTCGTTGAATTCCATGGATGGATTGCGCCATAACTGGAGCGCAGGCATTCGAGTTGTTACCAAAGAGCTTGGTCGGTCTGCAAATAAGTTTCAAATTGGCATAGAATATCGGGGAGTTAGTTTTTCGCGCGTTTTAAGCGACTTGCAATTCCATGATTCAATACATCCGAAAGTTGGACGTATTAATGACCTTTCGGTTACTGTAGAAAAAAACGCATACTTCTCGCACAAATACCGATATTTAAGCTTTCCAGTAAACTATCAGTTTCGACTTCTTGAGCGAAAAAATACATCCAACTTTAACTTCTATTTAAACCTTGGCGTTGCACCAGAATTGCTCATTGCTGATGACATCAAATTATTCCTTAAAGGATTTACAGTTGGCGGTGAGAATCATTACAGTCTTACAAACGACTACGACGCAACTCAACTAAACATTACGGCTCAATTAGGCGGGAGAATGGTGTATAAGATGAGCGAAATTCAATCCTTCATTATTCAACCTCAACTCCAATTCCCAATATTCACTACGGCACACGATGATAAACAAAGCATGCGCTTATATCAATTGGGCTTAAATGTTGGTGTTAATATGATCTTGAAATAGTGCAGAAATCTGAAATATAATTGTTCTATCTCATCAAAAAGACAGAACCTTTGGCAACTTTCTTGGTGTAAATTCCTTCATCTGGAATGGAGTAACGAATCAAAAAATAGTACATCGTACTGTAACAATCCTTTCCTAAGTATGTGCCATCCCAACCAATTCCTTCCATCGAAGATTCAAATATCTTAGTGCCATATTCGTTGAAAATAAGCATGTCCGTAAACTGGAAAAACCCAAGAGGATAAAAGACATCGTTTAATCCATCGCCATTTGGTGAAAAAACATTGGGAATGAAAATCTCACATGCATAGGGCAATATTTCCAAATTGATTTGATCAATAACGGTGTCGCAGGGATGCAGCATTCGAACTTCATACAAACCTGAGGTTGTTAAGTCCCTGGCAAATTCTGTGCTGCCGTCATTCCACAACACGGTGCCAGCATCGCTCTTAAGGCTATATCGAATGGATTGACCTCCACAAATTATGGTGTCATTGCCCAGTTCAATAGTTGGTGGGAAAACATCTTTCAAAACAATGGTGTCTCTAAAAGCACATTCACCATTATCGGCATTTGCCCAATAAATGCCGCCTTTTGTGGCCACAATACCTTGGCTTGTAGCACCCGTGCTCCATAAATAGTTTAGGCCAGCAATGGGCACGTTAAGGTTAATATTTTTGTTAGCACAAATAATAGAATCTACACCAAGATTGAAATAAGGCCGAGGAAATACTTCGGTACTGTCAACGAAGGTATCTCGGCAATTGCCAACAGAATACACATGTTCTATTACGAATTTTCCAACGTTGTTTGGATTGAAGGTTGAGTCGTTGTTTTTGTTTACACCGTTGTAAATGAATTGGCCACCGGTTAAGCTGGGTGTCAACAAAATAGCCGGGTCGTTTATGCAATATTTCGGTGAAAGACCGGTGTAAAAATTATTTGGAGTGGAGATCACTTCAACCGAGTCTGAAAACTTGCCCAAGCAGCCATTAATGTCTTTCACATCAAGCTGAACTCGATATTTCCCTATAGAATTATAGCTCTTACTCGCCGGATTTGAGATACTGGAAGAGCCATCACCAAATTTCCATAAGGTTGTTTGAATGTCTCGACCTCGATGTTCAAACTCAAAATTCTTTTGATTCAAACATAAAATGGTATCACTAAAACTCACATCTTTATCAAAAATAGGGGGTGGCAGTACATAAAAATCATGCTCGAAACTGTCGTAACAAAACACGCCGTTTTTACTCACCTGCCTTGCTTGCACAATCTTAACGGTGTGTGCTCCCCACGATGGTCTACCGTACTTAAAATCAACTTGGGTTCCCCTCAAAGTATCATTGATGTACCACTTAAAATTTGTACGGTCCCATCCACCAAAAATGGGAGGTGGAGTAGTAAATTTGTTAATCAGAGTGTAATAGTTCCCGATATAGCATTGCAAGCTGTCATTCCCAGAAATGTTTTTATCAAGTTCGAAATTGGCATTAAATGGAACACCAACCGTGTCTCGAATGATAACCGTGGTTACACAACCGGTTGCAGTGGCCTTTAATGCAACATTGAAAATACCCCCATCTGTGTATGAATGGGTGGGACTCGTTGCCGTGGATTTCGTCTTGTCGCCAAAATCCCAGTTGTAGGTCATCGATAAGCTTTTTGAATTGTTCGATGTATTGGTGAACGTATAGCTATTGTTGTTTAAGCACTGATAGGATTGATTGATGGTAGCACTTGCCACAATGTTTTCAGTACGCTGGTTAACCTTCGGATATGAGCTTTCCGTATAATATTCAAAGTTTCCTCCGTTTGAATTGTATTCGAAGATGGCCAAATGATACGTGGTGTTTTTCTTAAGGTTTTTTAAGGTAAAAGAAGACCCCGAACCATTATAAACGACCCAATTTCCTGTTCCAACCTGAGATCCATTCCCGAAGCTATCACGTGCATTATAAGATGTTAAGTCGACGGGGATGGCATTTACGGCGCTCCCTTCACGAGCTAAAACAACTCTTCCTTCACCGTTTCCAGCCGACCATGTAACGGTGAAATAATGGCAATAAAGATTTGTGATTGATACTGAGCTTGAATGTATGGTTGGCGCCTGTGCAAAGCATAAAGCTCCAAACAGTAAAAGTGCGAGACTCGCACCCAGTTTTTTAATTAATTCAACCACGTTTCGCAAAGTTATGATATATGTACTAATTAATGGTTACACTTCTAAATTATAACGTAGGTTTCACGGTCATATTTTTATTCCGAAGTCACTTAATTAAGTAACTCACTTCACCGGATTTTCGTTGCATGGATGGTTCAAAATAAGCAAAATCGAAACACCCGATTCTTTTATTTCACGGTTGTTGTATTGACGAGATTGATTTTCATCAGCCAAATTCGCCCAGATGTCCATTAGTCTTGGATCCTTCCCACCACACCTAAGGGTAAATTGAAGCCACTCTCACTGGGTAAGTACAATTCGCTGCTTTCGAAATGTTTTGCAAACCTGAAATTTGAACGCATTAGGTTTTCAATGATTAAGGGTGATAAACCTAGAGAATAGGTATTCAATACCAAGAAGTGATTCGTTTTGTGCAATATCTCGGATATCAGAGACAAGAGCTCATCGATCGAGTCTTCCAACTTCCAGCGTTCGCCATTTGTTCCTATTCCGTAGGCTGGTGGATCCAATATAATTCCGTGGTATTGATGACCACGCTTCTTTTCGCGTTGCGTAAACTTAAGCGCGTCTTCAACGACCCAGCGGATGTCACGCAGTCCACTTTTATCCATATTTATTCCCGCCCAATTAACTACTTGGCGAACTGAATCAACGTGCACTACATCTGCACCAGCTGCTTTGGCTGCCAACGATGCACCTCCGGTGTATGCAAAGAGATTCAATACTTTGCATTTAGGCCCAATGCGTTGCACTTGGTTATATATAAACTCCCAATTGTCCGCTTGTTCAGGGAAAATGCCAACGTGTTTAAATGCAGTGAATTTTAGCTGAAAAGCCAGGGTGTTTTTGCCTAGAGGATAGGTGATTTGCCACGGCGATTTAACATCCTTTGGCATTTCCCATTTTCCCTTGTGACTCGATTGCTGAGAAAAACTGGCCGATGCTCTTTTCATCCACTCTTTTTCAGAGTACGCTGGTTTCCACAACGCTTGAGGTTCTGGCCGGATGAGGGTGTATTCTCCAAATCGCTCCAATTTTTTTTGATCACCGCAATCCAGAAGTTCGTAATCAATCCAATTCTTTGGATAAAGTGCTTTCGTCATCAACAATGCTATTAACCGCAAAAGTAGGAAACAATGCCTCTTTGCTGGTATAGATTCCTGCTTTCATAAAAAATGAAACAAAAAAAAGGCCTCCAAATTATGAGGCCTTAATACGAACATTGTCTTCTTATTCTAAGGTATCTTGATCAATCCAATTTTTTACCTGAGCAATTAATGAATCGTTGAGTTTCGGCAAATCCTTAGGCATCGGAGAAAATCCTGCTTCGTGATTCAACGCGCCAAGTATTCTACCGTAAGAGACAAATGCTTTAGCGTCTTCGTAACTGGATAAACTTCCCGTGGCTGAACCCGTTGTGTGGCAATACGGAACAGCGCATGTGGTTTCGAAGAATGACTTTAAATGGGTATTGTAACGCACAGTATCCGTGATGGTGTTGTTATTATCGTCGTCCTTGATGATGGGCTCTTCTTCTTTACAGGCTTGAAATACCAAGACACAGAGGGTGAGTAGAACGGCAAGATTTCTAATGTTTTTGTTTTTCATACGATATGTTATTTTTCAATTTTACGTGTAGGTACAAATATTTCGTTTAGTTTTTTGTTTTGGAAGACGACAATGTCTTTTTTGTGTCTAATTGTCAATCTTCCGAATGCTGAATGTTTTCATCACTCAGTACCTTTTTTCCTTTATATCTCAAAAGAAGATTGGCTAAGGTAATCACATCTTTTTCGCAGTATCGGGCTATTCTTGGCAGGTTGTTATCCTCGTAATAAACCTTTGCAACCATACTTCCATCAATATCATCTTTTGGGGTGGGGATGTCAAAAATGGCGGCCAACAAGTCCAAGGAAGTGAAGTTCTTATAATCCCCAAACTTCCAAAGTTCCATGCTGTCGAGGTGGTTGATTTCCCACGGTTTTTTACCAGCAATATCCAAATGGTCGGGTAGGAATAGTCCATTTACCAAAACTCTCCTTGCAATATATGGAAAGTCGAATTCTTTGCCATTGTGCGCACAAAGCACTTTATTGTTTCCGGTAAACTTGGTGCTGAGTAAATCGCAAAACTCAATCAACAGAATGCGTTCATCGTGGTTTGCGTAACTCTTTGTCTTAAAAGAAAAGTGCTCCCCATTGGGTATGAAGATACCTACCGAAATACATACAATTTTACCAAACTCGGCGTATATGCCGGCTCGCTGATATATTTCACTCGGACTTTCGCCATTCTTCGCAATAAATTGAGCCTTATGCGCCCAAAGCTTTTGCCATCGCTCATCCAAGTCTTCAAAATGTTTAGCGGCCGGAACGGTTTCAATGTCTAAAAGAAGTACGTTTTGTAGTTTAATGTGACTCAACATGGTTTTTCTTTTTTAGGTTGGATGTTTGTTGGATAAAATCAAAGTCCACACATCAGATTTTGAATTTCATTTAACAAACGCTTGGTTTGGTTCGTTCAAATATCCAAAAATCTACAGAATTTTCCAAGAATGAAAGCAACCTTTAAATTATTTCGGAGTTTTTAAACTTTGACCTCTTTAATCCAAATTACAAATGATTGCATCCTATATTAACATAGTCTGTCCTTTCAGGACTCAATTTGATTGAAGTTTTAAACTTGGAAAAGATTTCTGATAACTTCTTAACCTGAGTTCGATTAATCTTTTAAAATTCAGATTTGGATAGAGGCCAAGTAGTGAGGCGAAAACAGGAAGGTTTATATTTATAAACCGACTGCTTTCAACGAAGCTAATTGGGTTTCGAATACAAAAGCTCGCATTTCACTTGTGAAAAGCGATTTTCATCGTAAAAATTACTCGAAACTCACTGTTCACAAGCGTTCTGAATTCAAAATATGAATCGAACTCAGGTTATAAACTATCAAACCAGAAACTTGCAAACCGATGCTGCGCATCGCTACCAACTCCCACCAGCGCCGCCGCCGCCGAAACTGCCTCCGCCAAATCCACCAAATCCACCGCCACCGCCACCGCCGCCACCTCCAGAATATCCACCAAAACCACCGGCGCCCAACCAAGGCGAGCTTCTACGCCTGCCGTGATAGGTTTTGCCACTGTTGTCGCCAAACGATGTGATAACGATTAAAATGATGATGATTATGAGGATGATAATCCAAGTGGGCAAACCATTTTTGACCTTTCGTGTATTGGAATATTCGCCGTTAGAATAGGCAATGAGTTCTTCCAAGCCCAGTTTTAGCCCTTGGAAATATCCCTTTGCTTTGAAGTTGGGAACAATGAGCTCACGAATTACTTTAGCGGCATACATATCGGGAATGGCTCCTTCCAAGCCGCGCCCAACCTGTATGTAGACCTTTCGGTCAATCGTGGCCACATAGATGAGTACACCATTCGATTTTTCTTTTTCGCCAATTCCCCATGCATTCGCGATCTCGATGGACCGGTTAAACTCTCCTTTCGAACCGGTTCGCTCTTCGATGTAAATTACAAATTGGTTGCTCGAACTGTCAAATTCATTTTTTGCAAGGGTGTATAAAATGCGCTCTTCTTCGTCCGAGAGCACGCCGGCATCATCCATTACAAACGCACGATTGCCTTCGTGTGGCGGCTTAACCACTTGCGCTTGCACCAGGTTTAACCCCAAAAAGAATAGGACTAGTGCAATGTGAATTCTATTCCCCATAGCTAATGTCGTTCGAAAGTTCGTTGGTATCTGTGCTGCTTGAAGGAAAGAAGTGCTGCAATTCATTGCCAGCTCGTTTAATACCTGCAAGAATGGCATCCACCGGTCTATTTTTCTTGAACAGCTCGGTCATGGCCTCTTTGGTGGCATCCCAAAAATTGTCGGGAACTTTATTATCTATGCCCGAATCGCCAATGATGCAAAACTTTCGATCTTCGATTGCAACATAAATGAGCACGCCATTTCGATTCGCGGTTTCGTCAATGTTTAAATGAAAAAATAGATTGCTCGCCTTAAACATTGGGTCGCCTTTACAAAATTGATCTATGTGAACTCGAACTTCGCCCGAGCAAACCGATTCGGCTTCTTCAATGGCTCGTTTAATCCGATTTTCATCTTCTTCCGAAAAGGGTCTCCAAAACATAGGCGTTTTCTAAGCTTTCTTGTTTAATCTTTAAAAAGATCTTTGGCATTTGGAGCCTTTTCGGTTCCGGCATCTGCCTCGAAATAGCCCTTTTTCTTAAATCCAGTAATAGAGCTCACAATTATTTGCGGGAATTTCCGGATGTATGCATTGTAGTTTTTAACCGAGGCGTTAAACTCATCGCGTGCAAAGGCAATGCGATTTTCGGTGCCTGCAAATTCAGCCTGTGCGTTTAAAAATCCTTCATTTGCCTTTAAATCGGGGTACCGCTCAAAATTTGCAAGCAATCTGCTCATACTGCTCTTGAGTTCTCCTTGCGCAGCCTGAAACTTAGCCATGTTTTCCGGGGTTAAGTCATCAACGGTCAAGTTAAGAGATGTTGCTTTAGAACGAGCCTCAATCACCTTGGTTAAGGTTTCTTGTTCGTATTTTGCGTACTGCTTTGCGATCTCAATGATGCTAGGAAGTAGATCTGCTCGACGTTGATATTGCGATTGAACATTGGCCCATTTCTGATCGATTGATGCGCTGTAATCAACCATTGAGTTGTAGCCGCAAGAGCTGAGTGTGGAGGCAATCATTATTGCCATTGCCACTTTGAAAAAATTCTTCATTTCTTTACTAATTTTTGGGAATGCAATATTAGCCGCTATTTGCGGATATACAAAAAGCAATCGATGAGTTCAGTGTTTGATACGATGCGATTAATCAAGCGGCTCAAGGCCAATTAGGCCCTTAACTTGGTAATCGTTTCGACCTCCAGAGGTCCGACTGATTAACTCTCCTAAAAATCCAGCTAAAAACAGTTGGACTCCAATAATCATAGATAAAATGCCTAGGTAGAACAATGGGCGCGTGGTCATCTCATATTCCAACCAATAAAACTTTGCAAAGGTGAGGTAGCCGGCAACTCCAAATCCCAACATAAAGAAAAAGATTCCCATAGAACCGAAGAGATGCATAGGACGCTTACCAAACTTGCCAACAAACATGATGCTTAACAAATCCAACGGACCATAAATAAATCGCGACAAGCCAAACTTTGTATGGCCATATTTTCGAGCCTGATGCAGCACCACCTTCTCCCCAATTTTATTAAAACCAGCCCATTTTGCAATCACCGGAATGTATCGATGCATTTGTCCATATACCTCTATGTTCTTTACTACCTCTGCATCGTACGATTTTAAACCGCAGTTCATGTCGTTGAGTTTAACCCCTGACATTTGGCTTGTAACATAGTTGTAAATCTTGGTTGGAATGGTTTTCGATATGGGGTCGAAGCGCTTTTTCTTCCAACCCGAAACGATGTGCAATCCTTCCTCCTTAATCATCCGGTACAACTCAGGGATTTCGTCCGGGGAGTCTTGCAAATCAGCGTCCATCGTAATGACGACGCCACCTTGTATGTGTTTAAACCCTTCGTTCAATGCGGCTGATTTGCCATAATTTCTGCGGAATCGAATGCCTTTGATGGATGAATTAGCCGCTGATAATGATGCTATTACCTCCCAAGATGTATCCGTACTGCCATCGTCGATGAAAAGTATTTCATACGATAACTGGTTTTCTTTCATCACCTTTTCAATCCAAGCACTCAATTCTGCTATAGATTCCTCTTCATTAAGTAAAGGTATTACCAGTGAAATATCCATCAACTTCTATTCTTTAAAATATGTGTTTACACACGGTTAAAAGTGCGTTTCAAATTTAGTAGGTTTCGCAGTAATTCCCGCGAATTGTGGCCATACACTTTCCACGCAATTGTTGTTTAAAAACCGGACTATTAAACGATTTGGACAAATTGCTTTTTGAATCAAAGTTCCAAGCTTGGGTTGGATGCAAAATGGCCAGATTTGCTTCAGCGCCTTCCGCAAAATCAACCGACTCTTGTTTAAGTAAGCGCCTGGGGTTAATGGATGCAGCTTTAATAAATGCGTCCATCGATATTTTGCTGGAAAGGTGCATTTGATAAACGCTGTACATCGTTTGCAAACCAATAATTCCAAAAGAGGCATAATCAAACTCAACCAACTTATTTTCAATGTTTTGTGGCAAATGGTCAGAGCAAATAGCATCAATGGTGCCATCGTTAATACCTGCGATGCAAGCTTCAATGTCGTCTTGTGTGCGAAAGGGTGGAATTACCTTATAATTCGAATCATAAGCTTCGGAGGTAACATCCGTATAAATCAAATGCCATATTGAAACGTCGCAACTAATTTTAAGTCCATCTTTTTTTGCTTGTCGAACAAGTTCAACACTTTCTGCAGCAGAAATGTGCGAAAAGTGAAGCGGCGAATCTGCGTATTTAGCAATGGCAATTTCTTTTTTAATTTGAACAACTTCAGCCAAGATCGGTTGTTGTCTCAACCCAGTATTTGTTGTTCCGGCACTTTCGTTCACTTCTCCAAGACCAGCAAGCCCTGCATCAATGGCATGACTCATCAAAAGAACATCTAAATTCTTGGCATATTGCAATGCTCTGAGCAAGCCGTCGCTTTGTTTGTATGAGTGGTTGCCGTTACTAAAGGCAACAGCACCCGCATTTTTTAAGTCGAACATTTCCGTTATCTCGGTCGACTTAAAATCCTGCGTGGCGGCAGCAATTGGCAACACTTGCGTTAAAAAGTCTTGACTGCTGCGAAGTATGTATTGTATTTGAGATTTGTTCTGAAGTATGGGTTCGGTATCGGGTTGGATGGCAATGGCGGTAAATCCACCGGCGGCAGCTGCGTCCGTTCCGCTCTTTATATCTTCACGATGTTCATTGCCTGGATCTTGGAGGTGACATCGCAAGTCGAACAAACCCGGTGTTATTAAACAGTTCGTAGCATCAAGCACTAAATCGGCAGTATCAACATTGGTGTTGAGGAAGAGCTTCCCTTCTTTTATTAAAATATTCAGTTGTTTGCGATTTGAATCACAATTGGGATGGCATATGGTCCCGTTTCGGATGAGGATTGTTTTCTGTGCCAATCGCTTGTTTCTAGTTTTTTGATGCTGATCGATTTGACCAAAACTTTAACAAAAGTATCTCAATTGCCAAAAATATCAAGGTAAGAATTACGCACCATTTCCAAAACGTTCTTCCGAAACGCATTTCTTTGATGGAATTTGACACCGATGCGGACGCGTTTTCGAAACTGGAGTAAGATGCTTTTTGGAAAAGGGTGGCCAGTTCGCTCTTCGTATTAAAGTTGCCGCCAGACTCGCTTCTGCTGTAGTTAAATGCAACTTGCTGTAGTAGGCTATCGCCAGATAAAACGGAAACTACGCCCGAGTTCAAATCGTTTCCTGCATCTATAAAGCTCTGATTTGAAGTTATTTGTATCACAGGCATCCATTCTCTGTCTGCACTTTTTAGAATTACTTTCCCTTGTTCGAAGGTTACTTCGGGTACGCTTTTAAACACATTATTTTGACCAATGGTGACCGATAATGGAAAACGAACAATCCGATTTACAGCCATTTGCAAGACTATTGGAACGAATAAACCGTGATTTGGGAAATTACTCCATGCCGAATCCAAGGGAACAGCGCTCTGATAAATGTGTCCCAATTCGTAGGAAGAATAATTTAAAAATATTCCACCATTTTGAAGCTGCATGATTGGATTTGCACCAACCGACCCACTATGTTGGATTTTAAAATACTTACGAGCGGTTGGGTAATTTGGATTGGAAGGTATACCCACAAACACATCGGTAAATATGGGATTATCAAAATCCAGCTTGTCAACACGTGTGTTTTGATTTACTAAATCTGCGTACGGAGCGATACCAAGCTCGCTGGTAAGCTTGGAAAGCGGGTTGCTCACAACCTTTCTAGAAGGTATAATCAATAGAGATCCACCTTGCTTTAACACAGGCTTAATGGCTTCAATTAATCCATTGCTTACATTATCTAACTCGTTGAAAATTAGCAAGTCAGCTTCTTTTATCTCGGTTAAATTAATGCTTCCAACGGCCTGATTAACCTCTGAGTAATACGGGTCGTTTCGGAAAAGCTTCTGTAAGTGTTTGCTTTCAAGCTCATCGTTTATTATAACCACGTTTACCTTCGCCTTAACATTAAATGCCATGTGATATTCATCGTCGAAGGTGAGCGGGGGATTTTCAATTTCGATGGATGCGCTCTTCCAACCTCCGGTGTTTTCTGTAAAACCCATCTCTAATTGGGCGGAGCTGCCGGCGCTTACATCAAAGCCAATGACCGATTTTTTAACTCCGTTTATGATTAAACTCGCACTTCCATTTGAAAAATCTGATTTACCCCGATTGCTAATTTTAACAACCAGTTCTGCTGGTTCATTAATTTGTAATACCGGAGATTTAAACCAAACGGAATCTACCGAGAGGTTCTCATCTCGAACTGCTTTCAGCGGAAAGGTTCGAAGCAAATACGACGAGTCTAGAAAAGTAATGGGCTTTACTTCCGACTTCCCATCTTGTTGAAAATCTGAGAGTAAGAAGATGTTTTTGTTAATTAATCCTTCTTGTTCCGCTAAAAACTTTTGGGCCATAAGTACATCGCTCATACTTCGTGCTGCTGGACTTATTTCAATTTCATCTATGGCTGCTATGGCGTCATCTGGATTCAAAAATCGTCGGCCACCACTGCTGTTGCTGCGAATATTAATTTGATCGGAGCCTCGATAGCCTCTTACAATTTCACGTGCCCTTTCTTTTGCTTCTTCCAACAACGGACCATTTTCGCCAACGGCCTCCATGCTGAAAGAGTTATCGATGTAGATCTGAACTTTTTCAGATTCCAAACTTTGTTGGTTGTTATTTTTATCAATAGGAATATAAGGCTGAGCAAAAGCCAATACTAAAAATGATAGGGCTATCAAACGGGCCAGTAAGACAAATAAATTGCGCAATTTTTTCATAGATTGCGTTTCCTTTTGTACCTGTTTTAATAAGTGCACATTCGGAAATAGAACCTTTTTGTATCTGCGGAAATGAAAGAGGTGGATGACAATTGGCAGGACGAGCAAACCGAGCATCCACAAAAATTGAGGGTAAACAAAACTCATGGTTCTTTATACGTATTTCGCAGTTCTTTTATTTTGATTGTTAATTTTTGTAAGGGTGCAAAAGTAACGACATAAGGCTCAAACACAGTGCATTCTATTTTTTTGACACTTTTTGGATCTTACTCGACTGGTAAACCGTTTCGCCATTTAGCATGGTTAATAAAACATCAACATCAGAAAGGGTCTTGCAATAACTTAAATCATTACTAAGTATCACTAAATCAGCACGTTTGCCTCGTTGGATGCTTCCTACCTCTTTTTCCATAAAATTCGCGTACGCTGCCCATCGTGTCATGCCTAAAACAGCTTCTTGGCTGGTCATAGCCTCTTCGGGTTTAAATACTTGACCATTGGATGCCGTTCGATTAACAGCGGCAAAATAGGTGGCTAACGGAGAAATGCCTTCCACCGGAAAATCGGTTCCAAACGCAATGTAATTGTTTTGTTGGAGCAGTTGTTTGTAACTGTACGCACCAAGCATTTGTGAAGAATCGCAAATACGTTTTACCGCCATTTCCATATCTGAGGTGGCATGCGTAGGCTGAACAGATGGAATGATGCTGAAATCTTTAAAGATGTGCATGTCTGATGGATCCACTACTTGTGCATGTTCAATGCGCCATCTCCGATCGTTTGGCCCTTTTAAGTAAGATGCATATAAATTTAACAGCAATGCGTTTGCTGAATCACCGATGCAATGCGTGTTTACCTGCCAATTGTTTTGGTAACAAAAGGCCGTAATGTCTTTGTAGTAATCTATGTTGTTCTGGATTAAACCAAAGTGTCCTTCGTGATCGCAATACGCCTTTTTAAGCAGTGCACCTCTGCTTCCTAAAGACCCATCTGCATATAATTTTACGGAGTTTACGCGCAAGCGATCCGAATGGATAGGTTGCTTTATATACGCTTCTAATTCAGCTCGAACTGGATTGGCCATGGCATAAACTCGCATTTTTAAGTCATTCGATTTTTGAAGAGAATCAATGAGCAAAACAATGTTTCTGGGCAAGCCGGCATCCGAAACCGTTGTTAAGCCTACTTTAAAGCACGCCTCTTGCGCGTCCAACAAAGCGCGTATTTTTTGTTGGTAGTTTAGTTCGGGAAGAATGTCGAAAACCAGCCCAGCGGCCTTATCTACCAAAACGCCGGTTATAAACCCGCCCATTTTTTCGATGCTACCTCCTGCAATTTCCATCGTGCTGGTAATTCCAGCCATGTCCAGTGCAACTTGATTGCATAACACGGCATGACCGTCAATGCGTTGAAGTACTACCGGAATGTTAGGGAACAGGGCATTGAGCTTAAAATTTGCAATCGTCGACTTGCTTTCCCAGGTTTCCTCGTTCCACCCTCTGCCAATAATAAAACTGGGGTTGTTGGTCTGAGCATATTTCACAGTTTGATTGATCATGTCTTCGAACGAAACCGTTTGTTTTAGGTTGAGTTCTTGCAAATCTTGGCCATAAGCAAAAAAGTGGCAATGCGCATCGATTAATCCAGGGTACATCGTTTTTCCCGTAAGATCAAAGGTGTTTTTTGAGTAATATTTTGATTGAATGTCTTTGGTATTTCCAAAGTCAAGAATGGAGTCGTTTCGAACAACCAGGGCCTCTGCAATCGAATATGCGCTGTCGGCAGTGTAGATCTTTCCGTTGATAAATAAATAATCAACTTCTATGGTAGGCTTCTGTTGACAGGCCATGGCAAGCATTGAGAGCATACAAATGCTCATAAAATTACGAATATTCTGCATGGAAGTTTATTAAAGGTTGAAAATAATTTAGTGGACAAAAGTAGCTTTAATTTCCTTTTTTACGTACGCTCTTTATCGTTATCAAAGGCCATATACTTTAGATATTTGAGTTAAATTTGCACCTGATAAAATGGTAGCAGCAGATAAATATGAGGCGGTAATAGGGTTGGAAATTCACACCCAACTTCTCACTAAAACAAAGGCTTTTAGCGGTGATCTTGCCGAATATGGATCGCAGCCTAATTTAAATATTTCTGAAACAAATCTGGGCTACCCAGGCACCTTGCCACGTCATAACAAAGAAGCCGTTAATATGGCCTTAAAAGTTGGATTGGCGTGTGGATGTAATTTCAACCGTGAGTGTTTATATGCGAGAAAGAATTATTTCTATGCTGATTTACCAAAGGGGTATCAGATAACGCAAGATAAAACACCGCTTTGCTACGGTGGCAGTATAACGGTTAAAACGGCTGAGAACGGTGAAAAAAAAATCGATTTAACGCGGATTCATCTGGAAGAAGATTCTGGGAAAAGCATCCACGACATGGACCTTGATAATTCGCTGATTGATTACAATAGAGCCGGAACTACCTTGATCGAAATTGTTACAGAACCGGTAATTCGAACTGGCGAAGAAGCGGGTTTATTTGTGGCAGAAGTTCGAAAGCTGGTTCGATATTTGGATGTGTGCGATGGAAATATGGAGGAAGGATCCTTGCGTTGCGATGCAAATATTTCAGTACGAATAAAGGGCGCACCGCAGTTTGGAACCAAGGTGGAGGTGAAAAACATGAATTCAATGAGCAACGTTCGAAAGGCCATTGAATTTGAAATTGAACGACAAATAGAAGCCGTTGAAGCCGGTGAGACCTTGGTAATGGAAACGCGAAGCTTTGATGCCGTTCGAGGCATAACCTTTTCGATGCGTGCCAAAGAGTTGGTAAACGATTATAGATACTTTCCCGAACCTGATTTGCCGCCGTTAATGATAACCGATGAATGGATTGGTAAAATCAAGGCGCAAATGCCCAAGCTTCCCGAAGAACTATATTCTGAGTTGACAGATAGATATAGTTTACCCGATTACGACGCTGCTGTAATTACGGAATCGAAAGAGTTGGCAAATTTCTATTTGAAAATTACCGAACATACTTCCAACTATAAGGCTGCTGCAAACTGGTTAATGGGCGTTGTTAAGGCGCACCTTAATAAGCAAGCCATTGAATTAGAGTCTTTTACATTGTCGCCAAAGCAAATTGCCGCCATCATTAACTTGATTGATGAAGGGCAGGTGAGCAATGCCGCCGCCGAACAGAAATTATTTCCTGCCATTGTTTCACAGCCCGAAACGGATGTGCTGTCATTGGCGTCGACTTTGAACATTATTCAGAACAGTGATGATTCATTCATCGACGATTTAATAGATCAAGCACTTCAAGCGTATCCAGATAAAGTGACCGAATACAAAAGCGGAAAGAAGGGTTTAATCGGACTTTTTATGGGAGAAGTTATGAAGCTAAGCAACGGAAAGGCCGATCCGAAAGTCTCTTCATTAAAGCTGAGGCAAAAACTGGAACAATAATTGATTAAGACATTAACATCATCGACGGATAAAACAACGAATAACCGTTGCTTGTGTTATTTATATTTAAGAGAGTGAAAAATTCTTTTAAAAAACAATTTAAATAAATATAGAAATATAGCAATGAAGCAATTCACATCATTAAGCCTTTTCATCTCACTCGCGGTAATATCCTTTTTGGGTTGCGGAAGTCAGGGAGCCAGCTCGAAAGCACAAATGGAAGAAGCGGTAGCATCGACGCAGAAAACCATTTTTAAGGTTAACTCATTTGAATTATCTGATCTAGAAGAATTGAACGATGTAGTTGCGGAAAAAACCAACTTTGTATTAAAGGGTAAAATTATAAGCGACAAGGCAGAAAATACGTTAGTCTTTCTAAATTATCTAGACGGCCCGAATTTGAAGTTTTCGGATACAACCCGTGTAGATTCCAAAGGCAGATATCAGTTCAGTGGTACTTCGGCCGATGAAAAGTTTTACTACGTTACCTTGGGTACCGGAACACCTCCAGGGGTTCCGATTCTATTGCAAGATGGAGAAACAGTGCAATTAGACATTGAAACAGGTTTATTTTATAAAACAGCAGTGAAAGGGAACGAAAGCAACTCACATTTGAAGCAGCTGTACGACATTTATACCACGCACAACGAAGAATCCGCGAATTTTCAAAAGGGATTAGAAGACATCAATCCAAATTCACTTTCAGATAGTGCACGAAATGCAATTAGCTTTCAGTATGCTGCAATGCAAAAAAGGTTCTCTTCGGATGTGGTGAACTTTATTGAGACAACAAAGGGCGGACCGTGTACGTATTTTGCAGTTTCTTATGTAATGCAAGAACCGCCAGTAACGGTTCTAAACAAGGCATTGGTGGTAATGAAGAAGGATGCACCAAAGCATCCGTTAACCAAAGCGCTCGAGTCGAAAATTAATAACATTGCCCCACTTTCAGTAGGTGGTTTAGCGCCAGAAATTGCGTTGAAGAGCCCAGATGGCGAAGTTATTACCTTATCCTCATTGCGTGGTAAGGTGGTGCTCATTGATTTTTGGGCCTCTTGGTGCGGACCCTGCCGAAAAGAAAATCCAAACGTCGTGCGGATGTACAAGAAATACCACGATCAAGGCTTTGAAGTGTACAGTGTATCACTCGATAACAGCAAGGATAAATGGATGAATGCCATTCAGCAAGACGGATTAACATGGACCCATGTAAGTGATTTGAAAGGTTGGCAAAGCAGTGCCGCTCAGTTATACAAAGTAAGTGGCATACCTAAAACCTTTTTGTTGGATACTGAAGGTCGAATACTTGCAACCGATTTAAGAGGTTCGGATCTTGAAGCCAGATTGGCTCAGCTCTTTGCGCAGTAATTGATTCCCAACTAATAACAATTTAATAATATCGTTTTAGCGAATTAACTAATTGGAGTATGTTACTTGCCGAAAATTTAGTTGACATGAGCGCTAAGGTATTAATTGTCGACGACGAGCAAGACATCGTCGAGTTCATAAGTTATAACCTCGAAAAAGAGGGCTATCGCGTTTATAAAGCTTTTAATGGAACTGAAGCGGTTAAAATGGCAGCTGAATTTGAGCCAGATTTAATTGTATTGGATGTAATGATGCCCGGGATGGATGGCATCGAAGCATGTAGACTCATACGCAAGAACAAGAAAAATAGAGGTGCGTTTATTATGTTTTTAACTGCGCGCAACGAAGAATACACAGAGATTGCAGGTTTTGAAGCCGGTGCAGACGACTATATAACCAAACCGTTAAAGCCTCGAGCCTTGGTTAGCAGAATAAACGCAATTTTAAGCCGGCGGTCGCTGGATGAAAAAGAGCCTCTAATCGTTGAAACCAGCCGCATTACCATCAATCCAAACAGCCATGTTGTTACCGCCGATGGAATCTCGTTCAATTTGCCTCGAAAAGAATTTGACCTCTTATATCTTTTGGCTTCGGCACCAGACAAAGTCTTTACTCGCGAAAAAATTCTCAGCAAAGTGTGGGGCGATCATGTCTTTGTTGTGGATCGCACCATTGATGTTCACATTCGAAAAATTCGGGAAAAGATTGGCAATCAAACCATTGAGACGGTTAAGGGAGTGGGCTATAAGTTTGTTGAGTTATAGGCTTACGTAGTCGGTTACCTATCTTTGTTTTGTGAGCGCACCATCATCACCTAAACATCTGGCCTTTTATGGATCGGCTTTGGTTTCGATTTTAAACGGCGTTTTAACCTTCGTTGCTGGCTTAAGTTGGCTTTGGATGATTGTATTTATCTTGGTTTCATTTATTGCCAGTTATTTGGTTTTTAGAGCGTTAATGGAACGATTTATCTATAAGAAAATAAAGGTAATCTATAAAAATATTAATCAATTTAATTCGGATTTCAGAAGACAGAAAAAATCAAAAACTACCTCTTCTGATCCAGTGGAAGCAGTATCTGAAGATGTTCTTTCTTGGGCACGTGCAAGGAATGCCGAAATTACCGAGTTGAAGAATCAAGAAACATTTCGTCGCGAATTTGTTGGTAACGTCTCACATGAATTGAAAACGCCTATTTTTCAAATCCAGGGATACATCCACACCTTGCTCGAAGGTGCCTTATCGGATCCAAAAGTGAATTATACCTTCCTGAAAAAGTCGGCTAAAAGCGTTGATCGATTGGCCGAATTAGTTAAAGACTTAACCACTATAAACTTTATTGAGAGCAAAGAATTGGAAATGAGTTTTGAAAATTTTGAAATGGTTGCCTTGGTTGAAGAAGTCTTTGAAGGTCTGGAGGTACTGGCCGAGCAACATCAAGCCACGCTCTTAGTTAAAAACGAAGATGGGCTAAAGTTTATGGTTTACGCAGATCGGAGTAGGATTAAGCAAGTGTTAACCAATCTCATCTCAAATGCGATTAAATACGGCAAACGGAATGGAATTGTTCGATGCTCCATGTACGACTTGGATGCCCAAGTTCTCATTGAGGTTTCGGACGATGGCGAGGGGATTTCGGAGGAAGCTTTGCCACGATTGTTTGAACGATTTTATCGTGTAGATCAAAGTCGAAACCGCGAGGCTGGTGGATCAGGATTGGGTTTGAGCATTGCAAAACACATTATTGAAGCCCACGGGCAGAACATTCAAGTACGCAGCCAGTTTGGAACCGGAACCACTTTTAGTTTTAACTTGAACAAGCAACCGGCTTGATCATTATTATATCAATACGGTCTCTTTAGCCTTTTTATTAACAAACCTTTTTCGCTGACCTTAATTGTCGTTTTTTTGTGAAGTAGTTTAATGGAAAATTTTGTGGTTTCAGCGCGTAAGTATCGGCCAACCTCCTTTAGCAAGGTAGTGGGGCAAGAACATGTTACGCAAACGCTTCTCAACGAAATTAAAAACAATCAGCTTGCTCAAGCATTTTTGTTTAACGGTCCCAGAGGTGTTGGTAAAACCACATGTGCACGCATTCTTGCAAAAGAAATTAACAAAGAAAGTGTTGAAGATTCGAATTACGATTATTCATACAACATCTTTGAATTGGATGCCGCTTCCAACAACAGTGTAGAAGACATTCGATTACTCAACGAACAGGTGCGAATACCTCCCCAAGTAGGTAAATACAAGGTGTATATTATAGACGAGGTACACATGCTTTCAGCAGCGGCGTTTAACGCGTTTTTGAAAACCTTGGAAGAGCCACCCAGCTATGCTATTTTCATTTTAGCTACTACCGAACGACATAAGATACTTCCCACCATTTTGTCTCGTTGTCAGGTCTTTAACTTCAACCGCATTGGAGTGACAGACATGGCCAAGCACCTTCAAGGCATTGCTGATGCCGAACAGGTAAAGGTAGAAGAGGAGGCACTCCATATTATTGCCCAAAAGGCTGATGGAGCCTTGCGCGATGCGCTTTCTATTTTTGACCAAATGGTGAGCGTGGCCAATGGAAGCACCGTTACGTATCAATCGGTTATTGATAATTTAAACGTTCTAGATTACGAATATTATTTTAAAATTTTAGATGGTTTCAACAACCAAGATATATCCTCCGTTTTAATCTATTTTGATGAGATTTTAAATAAGGGATTTGATGGCCAGATTTTTCTGAATGGCTTGGCTTCTCATTTCCGGGACCTTATGGTTTCCAAAGATCCAAAAACAGTACAGCTGCTGCAAGTTCCAGCACCAATTAAAAGTAAGTATCTTTCCAACGCAGAAACCTTAAGTATGGGTTTTTTGGTAAATGCCATTCACATCGCCAACCAGTTTGATTCAAACTACAAGAGTTCGCGCAATCAACGTTTGCACGTTGAGTTAGCTCTCATTAAAATGTGTTATTTGCCCGCCCTATTAGAAGGAGGTGAAAAAAAAAATGATGATCAGCAGCAATTAGCTCCTGCAAAGCAAAACATTCCTGTTTTGACTGGTCCAACCAAGGAAAAGGAGACGAACTCTGTTCCCGAAGTCCCAAAAAAAATAGAGCAACCCGCCATTTCCAATGAACTTCCTTCCGAAAAAATCAAAAAATATTCAACCTCTGAAGCTTCTCAAAAAGTAGCTAAGCTTGGGACTTTAGAACAGATTCTTGCCGGGAATAAGGGTGCACAACCCATAATGGCAGAACCTGAGATAAAAAAAAATGGGCAAGAAATGGAGCCACCTTCACCTTCAGATCGTGTTGGAGAAGCGAACATCGATGAAATTAATCGATGTATGGAGCAATATTCAGCCAGCTTGCAAGAAGCTAAACGAAACAGCTTACACTCCATTTTTAAATTATTGCAACCAAAATTGGCTGGGAATGAATTTAGCATTGATGTGAATAAACAACATCGCATTCAAATGGAAGAAATTCGAGTGGAGTTTCAGCAATATCTTCGAAATGAGCTGAACATGTCTGAGTTAAACTTAAATTTAATTGAGGTTAAAAAGAAGGCAAAAGGACAACGGGCTTATACCAATATTGAGAAGTTTGAAGCCATGGCAGTTAAAAACCCAAACTTAAAAAAACTAAGGGAAGACCTCAATTTAGAATTTGAATAATTTTTCTATTTGTCGCTAGTCACGAATTAGGGTAACCGATCCATAGTATTTCTCAAGCTTTCGCTCTGTTGAGCATTGTTCTCTAAAGGTAAAGATGTAAAAATACGTTCCACCAGGGCACAACACACCGTTCCCAATTGCTGTGCCATCCCAATTGTATGACGAATTTTCATCGTAATCTATCCCTGCCTTATAAACCACTTCACCCCATCGATTGAAAATCTTCAGGTCGTAGTAATCTTCACCTTCAATTGAAATTTCATACACGTCGTTTAATTGATCATTGTTGGGCGTAAGAACATTTGGAATAAACAGCTCAAAGCGATAATCATTTTGCACCTTAACACAAACCGAATCAATGCAACCTGACTCCGTTTCGGACGTTAAGCAAACCGTAAATTCTCCTTCATTTGGGTAAAAGGAGTGCGAGACGGTGCGCTGCAACGAGAAATTATTTGAGCCACTCGATGGGTGCCCAAAATCCCACAAAAACAAATCGGTAGAATCGCCAATGGCGTTAAAAGTATAGGTTGGACAATCGGGGTTTTTAGTGAATGACATCTCAGCCTTACTTCGAATTACTTCAAATTCTTTAATAATGGTGTCGTAACAAGCTCTCTGATAGGGGCCGGAGGGTATATACGTTGGGCGATAGGTGATGGATATTGTTCCAGTGTCGGTTAATATCATGGTTTGTGAAGGGCTTGGGCTCACCGTGGAATCTGGGTTCCAATACCAACGGAAATAATTGTAAATAGAATCAGATTGGTCTATAAGATTTACCTCCGAATTAAAGCAAAGCTTTCCATCAAGATTAAAATCCACCACTGGTATGGGCAAAACCACAATTCTTCGCACCGGAGGGTTGAGCGCATTCGAATCTGGGAAGGTGGCAGAACAATAATAGACCTGATTGTTGTTGTCGGGGTTCACTATGCTGTCTCCAGCATATAAATAAATATAATACGTTCCGGGTCTGTTATAAGTAAATGAAACATTGGTATCCAACTTGGTACTCAACGTATTGGAAGGGGATAAGGCATCTCCAAAGTACCATATGTAATCCGTCGATTTCTTTGAAGTGTTATCAAAATGTGCAGTAAACGGCACACATCCCACCGTATCTGAAATTATATCAAAATTGGGTTCTGGGCCATTAATTATTACATCGATGGTAGCTGTATCCTTGCATCCAATCGTATTTTCAATGATGTGTTTCACCGTAAAAGTTCCGAACGATGAGTAGTAATGGAAAGGGTTTTCAAGGTAACTGGGCGTTTTTCCATCGCCAAAATCCCAAAAATAATAGGTTAAACTATCTCGTGGGTCGTTCATGGCTCGTGATGAGTCGAAGAGTTGTAATATGTCGTCGCAAATGATCTTCTTATCTACCACTTTAATGCCAGCAAAAACATCCAACACGTGTACATCTTTTGTTACGGTATCGCTGCAACCAATTTTAGTAAAACTCACCATCTTAACCTGATATACTCCTGGTTTGGTGAACGCGTGGTTGGGTTGGGTTAGAGTGTCAAAAGCTGAGCCATCGCCATAGTGCCATTGTATTCGCTCTGGATTTGAAGGTTTACGCCAATATTGCGTTGTGTCATCCCAATAGGTAATGGTGTCGTTAAATCCCACTTTTTGATTGGGACATATTTGGTCAAAAAAATCAAATTCGTTGTAATATCCTACCTTGTGTTCCCATCTAAAGTCTTCTTGGCATCCACTGTCGGTTTCCAAAATAATAAGGGGGTTGTAAATGCCGGATCGCGTGTAAAGATGTTCAAAGTTTGGGAGCGAGTCTGTGCCCGGGGGAACTAGAATCGAATCATAGCCGCCATCTGCCCAGTTTAGATATATTTTTCGAACATTGGTTTGAACCGGTATGGCAAATTCGCCCTTCATTGTAGTTGGGATGCACCCAGAGTAACTTGGAATTACAGCGGGAAGAGGTGCTTTATCTAATCTGAATTCATGATGCAACCACAGCGTATCTCTACAAATTTTTCGATCATCTATGTAGTAATCGGTGGTGTCGCATGAGCGATAAATTCGATTGTCTCCGGTCTTTGCATTAAAACCTATGGTTACCCATCCTGCTGTATCGCATGTTTTGCTGTATCTGTGAGCTCCAACAATGTCAATCCATTTGTCTTTTCCACACGCGGAATCAACGTTGATCTCTACATTTCCAAAACAACTTTCAAACTCGAAAAAAATCGCATACTCGGATTGATTTCCAGCGCATAATTTGTTTGTAACGATGTTAACTTCACTTAAATCAGGTTTCCCAATCACTACATTCCATTTAGCACTGTCTGAACAACCAGTTCTTGTATCCCGAACTTTGTGCCAAATCTCGCTGCATTTTTCTTCTACATAGTAATGCTTTGTATCTTTATCTTCCGAAAAATTACAATTCTTATTTACGGAGATTCCCTTTGCCGTGCTGGTGGTACAAGCCGCGGCTCGTTTGTCGATAAAATTCCAAAAGTATTCTAAGGTACCGGTTCTATGCGCTATGCTGCGGTCGCAAAAATACACGGTGTCTTGGGGCGAACATTGAGATCCATTGAGTATTAGAGCTCCGGCCTTAACGCCAATTGATTCGATCGAATCTCTACCAAAGCTAACACAACCACCATTTGTAATACGCAATTCTACATAAAATTTTCCCGGAGTTTCGGGGAAGTAAAAGGCATTTCTAGAAGAGCCAAAATTATACAAAGGCTTATAGGCAGTGTCATAGGCCGTCCAGCTGTAATCTACATTTTGACCAGATACAAAGCTGTGTGTAAACTCATGATAATTAGGATAGCACAACACACTATCGAAGTTTATGATGTTAACATTCACCTTTTGTAAGATAATGTTTACGTTTTTCTGATAACGTACGGTACATCCATTTTTCAGGGTTACGATGGCGTTTACGGCATAATTGCCCGAGTTTTTAAATGCGTGACAAATGGTGTCACTTAAAGTTCCTTTATTGAGTTGATAGGTGGATCCATCGGCAAAATCGTAATGAATGCTCGTGATGTCAGAAGCATATTTGTGCCAGGCGATGTCGGTATAGAAACATTGAATTTGCGAATCACAAACCACCGATTGCTTATAATGCTTAAAGCTGGGATAAAAGTCGAACAAGACATTAAGTTTTAGTTCTTGTTTGGCCTTGCAACCCTTGTCATTCACAATTTCAATGGTTAAGGTATAGTTTCCTTCTTTGCCATATTTGTAACATTCCTTGCTGCCCGTTTGAGGATTATTTGCGTCGGTTTTATTGCCATCCCCCCATAAAATGGTTCTTTTAGTATTGTTAACTCCCGAGTTTCCTGAGGTAGAATTATCTACAATGCATACATCGTTTTCGGTTAAGCAATATTTATTGGATGCCGACTTTGATAAGTCCATACTTGGGGGCTTGTAAACATCAATGCTTTTAGTTGCGGTGCAAGTACCACCGGTGCTTAGTGTGATGACTGCCGTTACCGTAAAAGTACCTGCAGAGGCATAGATGTGAAAGGGATTTGTTATCGAACTGGTATTGGCGTCTCCGAAGTTCCAAGCAGCCGAGCCAACGCCAGCACTGGCCTGTGCTGTTAGGCTTAAAGGCTCGTTTAGGCAAACATAGTCATTCGATTGGATGCTGCATTGTGCTCGTACTTCTGATGCAAATCCCATCACTAAGAAAGCGAAGAAACTTGCGGAAAGTACAAGTTTATATGTAAGGGAAATTGTTTTCAAAAGTTACCATCAATAATAAGCAGATTTTAACTTTGTTCATCCTCAAAGCAAAAACCTTTACACAGTATTGATATACCAGCAACACTTTCGGTTGCTTGCAGCTTGATTTTTTATCAAAGAGTTTTATACTTAAACTGAGATCCTCCGTATATAGCCTCCTTGCCCAACTCTTCTTCAATTCGAAGCAATTGATTGTACTTTGCTATTCGGTCTGTTCTAGAAGCGCTGCCGGTTTTAATCTGACCGCTGTTCATGGCAACCGCCAAGTCTGCAATGGTCGTATCTTCGGTTTCCCCGCTTCTATGACTTATAACGTTGGTATAGCTGTTTCTCGTGGCCAGTTGAATGGAATCAATGGTTTCGGTTAGAGTGCCAATTTGATTAACCTTTATTAAGATGGAATTTGCAACACCCATGTCAATGCCTTCTTGCAAGCGTGCAACATTGGTTACAAACAAATCATCCCCAACCAATTGCACCTTTTTTCCAATGCGATCCGTTAAGAGCTTCCAACCTTTCCAATCATCTTCTGCCAGCCCATCTTCAATCGATGCGATTGGGTACTTGTCGGTCCATCGCTTCCAATATTCGACAAGGTCAGATGAATTTAACTTTTCGCCCGATGATTTATGAAAGTGGTATAAGCCGGTTTTTTTCTCGTAAAACTCAGAACTGGCCGCATCCATTGCAATTAACATGTCTACTCCAGGTTTGTAACCCGCTTTTTCAATGGCGGTTAACACTGTTTCGATGGCTTCTTCGTTTGATTTAATGTTGGGTGCAAATCCGCCTTCATCGCCAACATTTGTGCTGTAACCCTTGCTTTTCAAAACATTTTTCAGATGATGAAAAACTTCAACGCCCATTCGCAAAGCTTCTTTAAAACTTGGTGCGGAAACGGGCATAATCATAAATTCCTGAAAGTCGATTGAATTGTCGGCATGACTTCCACCATTCAGAATGTTCATCATAGGCACTGGAAGAACCTTTGCATTTACGCCTCCAATGTATTGGTACAAACTCTGATCGGCCTCGATGGCTCCAGCTTTAGCACATGCTAAAGAAACAGCAAGTATGGCATTGGCCCCAAGGTTGCTTTTGTTGTTGGTTCCATCCAAAGCAATCATTGCGTTATCTATTGCGGGTTGATCAAATATGTTGTAACCAATGAGTAAATCGGCCAACGTATTGTTCACATTTTCAACGGCTTTCAATACCCCTTTTCCCAAGTAAATATCCGCATTTCCATCCCGTAACTCTGCTGCTTCATGCACGCCGGTAGAAGCTCCCGATGGCACTGCTGCTCTTCCAAAGGCACCGGTTTCGGTAACTACGTCGGCCTCTATGGTTGGGTTTCCACGAGAATCTAATATTTGTCGTGCTACGATATCTAAAATTACGCTCATAATTTATGGATGTTTATAATTAATTGTTGGATAACAACTCGATGAAATCATCAAATAGATACCTTGAATCGTGGGGTCCGGGATTCGACTCTGGATGGTATTGTACAGCAAAGGCTGGTTTGCCTTTAATTCGCAATCCTTCCACCGTTCCGTCATTTAAGTTAATGTGGGTAATCTCAGCACCTGCAACCAAGCTCTGAGCATCGATGGCAAACCCGTGATTCTGTGAAGTAATCTCGCTTTGATTGGTCAGTAAGTTCTGAACCGGATGATTGGTGCCACGATGACCGTGATGCATTTTAAAGGTTTTCATGCCAATGGCTTGCGCCAAAATCTGACTGCCCAAACAAATGCCAAACATCTTTTCGTTATTGTCAACAATCTCTTTTATACAGGCGGTTTCAGTAATCATTGTGGAGGGGTCTCCAGGGCCATTTGTTATCATAAATCCATCCGGATTCCATGCCTTCATATCGGCATACGAAGTTTTGGATGGAAATACTTTTAGGTAACAATCGCGTTCTGCCAAACATCGAAGAATGTTGGTTTTGATCCCCAAGTCGAGCACGGCAACTTTGTATTTGGCATCTTCTTGACCAAAGTAAAATGGGTTTTTGGTGGTTACCTTTGAGGAGAGCTCTAAGCCTTGCATTGAAGGAATTTCCTTAACCTTTTGTTTCAATATTTCCACATCCAGCTCATCTGAACTAATGATGCAGTTCATGGATCCCTTGCTGCGAATGTGCCGAACGATTTGGCGAGTATCAACGTTTGCAATGCCCACCAGCTGATTGTCAATTAAATAATCATTCAAGCTTTGTTGAGCCATTGGCCTGCTAAAATAATCGCTGAACTTCTTCACAATCAGGCCATTGATCTTTATTCCGTCCGATTCAACATCGAGATGTGAAGCTCCGTAATTGCCAATGTGATCTGAAGTCATCACTACAATTTGCCCGAAATAAGAAGGGTCTGTAAAAACTTCTTGATAACCGGTCATGCCGGTGTTAAAACATATCTCGCCAGTGGTTGTTCCTATTTTACCCACTGCAAGACCTTCAAATACGCTGCCATCCTCTAATACGAGTAGGGCCGACTGTCCGGTGATTTTCTCCAATTTGTTAAGATTTGTGCAAAGATAATCGTCCAATTAGGACCAGAAAACTTTGTTGAAAAGTTCGCCTATTTCTGTTCTAAAATCCAGTTTCCAAGATATTCCATAAAATCAGAATCAACGTTACTTGGATAAAAATATTCGGTAATATCCGATTCTTCTTCCCCCCAAACATAAAAATGATTTAACCCTCGAAAAAGGGTGCATTCTATATGGTCGTAAGGTTCTAGTTCATTCGCAAATGGTTGAAAATCATAGATATATGATACTTGAAAGTCCCGATCGCCTTGGGTTATTAAAATGCGACAGTTCAGGTTTTTGCAGCTTTCAATCGGATTGTAGTCGGCTAAATCTACAAAAAAGCTCTTTGGCCAATATGCCATGTATTTTATTTCATCAATCTGATCAAAGTTTTTGGATCGAAGCTTATTAATCTCCTCATCAACCGGTTTTCTGAATTTCTTTTCAAGAATACTCATCTTGTCATCCTTCATTATGCTTTCTGTAATCTGCTGCTCCAGAACTTCGTACAACGGACGAGAAGGACCTGCCAATAAAATGATGCCTGCCAAGGTTGTATCCATTTCAGCAATGCGCGGTGCTGCGAAAGCACCTAAGCTGTGACCCAAAACATAGATTCTATTGGTGTCAATTTGAGAAAAGTTTTTGCTCAATCGAACGGCCGATAATGCATCATTTATGGTTTCATCCTGGAGGGTCCAGGCTTCTTTTTTTGAGATGGATGCCGGGTATTCGTTGCATCGTTTATTGTATCGCAAGGTTGCAATTCCTTGGTTCGACAATGTTAGCGCCAAGTCTTTAAACGGCGCCAAGGCATAGGCTGATTCGTCCATATCTGAACATCCACTTCCATGAACTAAGATTACCAATGGGCATTGATCACAATCGATCGGGAAGGTTAGCTCGCCCTTCATCGAAAAGGTATCTGTTTTAATGATTACCCGTTCCTTACCGTATATCTTATTTTGACTTTCTTTAGGTGGAGCATACGACAAGGGGCGCAATCCAAAACCAGATATCTTGCCGCTTCCATCGCTTGAAACTAATAAGTTGAGCATCAACTTTTCTAGAACTACGATGGTGGATGTTGACGTTGCGTTAATGGTATCTGATCGTTTGATGGATTGTATGTTGCCATTGGTCTTGACCAATTGCTTCCACGAGGTTTTAAATTTCCTTTTTGAAAAGCTTTGTTGAAACTCGGGGGAAAGCTTGGAGTACACTTTGTTTAGCTTGTTTTTTTGAAGCAAGTGAGCAATCTCTTGAGATTGCAAGACGATGTTTTGAGCCAAGATAATTTGATCAAACAACAGACAAAGTACCACAAATAGGTATCGAACCTTTTTAAGTATCATACTTTCTCAATAGCTGTAAAAACACCTCCATGTCTTTGTGTAAGTCTGCATCGAGGTTGAACTCCTTACCGTATAATGTAAATAACAACGATTTGGCATGCAAGGCTGAACGTGCAATCATTGGACGCAGTTCTTTTGTTGAAGCCAGTTTGTAATTTTTCTTAATGTTGTTCAAGAAAGGCTCGTGCCCGCCATAGGTTAAATCTCCTGCAATGGGTGCGTTGCTGGATGCAAGATGGATTCTAATTTGATGTAATCGGCCACTATAGGGTTGGCAGGCTACAAGACTAAAGTGTTTGAATATTTCCAGCGTGTTAACGGTTGTGCTGGCTGGTTTGCCTTTGTGTCGATCAATCTTAGCCCTGCCGCGAGATGTTTGGCCCAGCGCAATTTCAATTGTGAAATCTTCGAAGTACTTACGGCCCTCGGTTATGGCCCAATACGTTTTTACTATTTTACGCTTTTCAAACAACATGGCCATTTCCCGATACGTTTCCGGATTTTTAGCGGCCATTAAAATCCCGCTGGTTTCTTTATCCAATCGATGACATAGCTGAGCCGTTTCGCAATGATTTCGAATTAGATCCAAAATGCTGGGTTGCAATGCTACTCGGTCATCCAAGGTAGAAATTCCGGATGGCTTGTTTATCGCAATTAGATTTTCGTCTTCGTATATTATTGCATCCGAAATGGTGTGAGTTTTCATGACAGTTTTTCCAATAGCTGGTGGATGTTTAGTTCTTCTTGAGTTCCCTTTTCTAAATCTTTTAACTGCACCGTTCCAGATTCGATTTCGGCATCTCCAATGATAATTGCATAGCCAAACCCAACCTTGTTGGCGTAATCAAATTGTTTCCGAATATTTTTAACATCCGGATAAACCTCCACCATTGCACTTTGTTGACGAAGCCTTGCTGCCAAGGCTACCGAATGATCGAGGGATTTTTGATCGAAGTGACATATTAATGCGGATTTTCCTTTGGCTCGATTCTCTGAAAACGAATTGCTGGCAAGCATAACGTCGTAAATTCGATCGAGTCCAAATGAAATTCCAACTCCACTCACACCACTCATTCCAAAAACTTCGGTGAGATTGTCGTACCTTCCGCCACCAGAAACACTGCCAATACCAGAATCTCGTATCACCGCTTCAAAAATGCATCCGGTGTAATAATCCAAGCCTCGAGCCAGACTCAAGTCAAGAACAGGAGCGGCTTCGGTGTTGTTTTGTTTGCAAAGAGAAATTATTTTGGTAAGCTCTTTTAAGCCAAGATCCTTTTCTGCGGAAGGTTGTAAACTGGATTCCAAGATTGACACTGCTTCCATGTTTAAAGGAATGCGAACCATAATTTTTTTCAGCTTCTCAATCTTGTCGACTGCCATACCCAAGCTCAATAATTCCTTGGTAACTCCATCCCACCCAATTTTATCGAGCTTGTCGATTATGATTGTGAAGGAGGTAAGATTCCCTATAAATCCACACGTAGATGCAACTGCCTCTAAAACCTTGCGATGATTAATTCTAAGTTCATAGCTTGGTAATTCTAATCTTGTAAAAACTTCGTGATAAATGGAAATAAAATCAGCTTCGCACAGAAGAGATTTGGTCCCAATCACATCTGCATCGCATTGCCAAAACTCGCGATATCTGCCTTTTTGAGGCCGATCAGCGCGCCAAACAGGTTGGATTTGATATCGCTTAAAAGGAAAGCTTATGTCCGTTTGATGTTGAACTACAAATCGTGCAAAGGGCACGGTTAGATCGTAGCGCAAACCCTTGGTCGCAATAGAAGGACTCAGCTTGCTGGAATTTTTTGAAGAATAAGTAACCTCATCAACACTTTTTAAAAAATCGCCCGAATCCAAAATCTTAAACAAAAGTTGGTCTCCTTCATCGCCATATTTGCCGGTTAGAGTGGTTAAATTTTCCATAGCCGGTGTTTCGATCGGTAAAAATCCATACACTTGGTACACTCCTTCAATTACCGAAGTAATCTGCTTTCTGCGAAGCATTTCAATCGGAGAAAAGTCGCGAGTGCCCTTTGGAAGAGAAGCTTTTTGCATGGAGCAAAAATAGAACACCCACCCGATTTATGGTAGGTTCCCAAAATAATTACCTAATACCCGCTTCAGTTGTGCATTCATGCTGTCCTTCCAAGCTGGTTTTTCTTCAATTAGGTTATTTAAGCAGTTTGGATCCTGCCGAGTGTTGTATAGAAACAAGGCAACATCTTCCGATCTGCCAAAGGTCCAATCATCTTTTGTATAATGATAGATTTGTTGGTCTATGTGTACCACGCCATTTTGATTAGTTCCACTCCGTATCGATTCGCCATTGCAACGAACGGAATCTTTATATCCAACAAAATCGAGTACACTGGGTAAGATGTCGAGATGGGAAACGGTTTTAGAAACTTGGTTGGCGTTTAAAATTTCAGGTGCATAAAAAAGCAAGGGTATTTCATACTTTCCAGATGCCGTGCGGTAATTATGCAGTGCATTTTCACTTGAATGGTCTGCAGTAATAACAAAAATGGTGTTCTGAAACCAGGGCTGATCTTTGCATTGATCAAAAAATATGCGCAGAGAATGATCCGTATATCCAATGCTTTCATGTATGGGTAAGCTCCCTTTTGGAAAGGTGTTTTTGTACTTTGCTGGTATGCTGTAAGGGTGATGGCTGCTTAGCGTGAATATCCCACTAACGAATGGTTCCGTTGTTTTGTTGAGTGTTTTTGAGAAAAAATCAAAAAAGGGCTCATCGTAAACTCCCCAAGCCCCATCGTTGTTTTTTTTGTTCTTCTGAACATCGTTAATGCTGTAATACTCATCCAGGCCTTGGCCTTTTAAAAAGGATTGGAAGCCCATCGTTTCTGCATCAGCTCCATGAAAAAATGAGGTATTATAGCCCAGTTTTTTAAGTTCTGAAAAAATTGAAGGTGTGGCCTTTGCACTCTGAGGTGTATGAATGTAAGGGGTTTTACTTAATCTGGGAATGCCGCAAAAAATCGCAGGAATGGCGTCCATAGATTTTAATCCGTTCGAAAATGCATGATTGCACACCAAGCTTTGGCTCATCAAAGAGTCGAGAAACGGCGTATAGGAAACCGCAAAACCATTGTTTAATGAAGTATACTCCTTCCCAAAGCTTTCTAAGATAATTACGATAATGTTGTAATGTTTTCGAGGAAATGAATCCGATGTAACAAATGATTTTGCATGTGTCCTGGCGATTTGTGTGTTGGAAAGAAAGGTAGGGGGTGTCAAAGGATTCTGCCATTTCTCGAAGGCAAATAAAGGTAGATTGGCAGCAAGAGGCATAAACTTGGGCGCTATAGATCGAACCACATCAACCGTTCTTTTTGGACGGGAGGTAAATCCACCGCGAACAAATACGTAGATAATAGCAAGTAGTAAAAGGTTGGAAAGGATAAAGCTTCGCTTTACCACAACTGGGATGCGAGATTTTACACGAAAAAGCCAAATGAAAAAAACTAAGAAAAATGACGTGGGAATTAAGTACTCCCAATACTCAGAAAGATAGATGAAGGCCGAAATATTATTTTCAGCTTGTACGTTTTCAAAGAGTTCAAGACCTAGCAATTCTTTTGAATATCGAAAAAAGAGCGAATTGATTAATGAAAAAATCGCTACCAAAACAAAGAACACGCTCGAAAGCGCCAGGTAAACTTGGTTTGTGCGTTTAAAGATTCGAAGTGGAAAGAGAATGAGAGTTAGGAAGAAGATCGCAAGAAGGTCGAGCGTAAATCCTTGATATACAAGTTGTAACGTTTCGGAAATAGATGAAAGTTGAAAATGATTGATGTTAAATAGAAAAAACATCAGACGCAAAGCAGAAAAGAATACGACAAACAATGTCACATGGATTAGGAGGGGGTAAATGGTCTTTTTGATTTGCTTCAAAGGAATAAGTTTTTTTTGCCAAATTTGTAATGCTTAGTTATCAAAAACGTCTACCTTTGCAGACCTTCAAAAATAAGCAAAGAGATGAAAGAGGGAATACATCCTGAAAATTACCGAATGGTCGTGTTTAAAGACATGTCGAATGAGCACGCCTTCCTTACAAAGTCTACAGTAGACACCAAAGAAACCATAACATGGGAAGATGGTGTTGAGTATCCGTTGTACAAATTAGAGATATCAAATACGTCGCACCCGTTTTATACAGGTAAGATGAATTTTGTTGATACCGCTGGTCGAATCGATAAATTTAACAAGCGTTACGGCAATAAAAAATAACTTGGCATTTTTCGTGCCTTCAAAGCTCTCTGTGCGAGGGCTTTGTTTGTTTATGCAGGTTGGAGTAATTAATTTACACGATGAATTATATTCTCTTCGATGATGAAAAGGTTGGTCAGCTGTGGCCGCTTACCTTAACTCGTCCCAGCGCTGACTTGCGCCTTGGAATCTTAACTATTTCAGAGAAATGGCAACATCGCTTGTCAGGAAGTTTTAGCTTTAAAACTACTCCATACCTTCAACCCAAATTTGCAGAGAACATTAACGAGGATAATGTTCTGATCAACGGCAGATGCCTTCCAAATGATAAGCTAGCAGAGTTGATAGCCAACCTAAAACCGTTTGAAGGAATTCGAGATGCAGATGGTGAGGTGATTGCATTCACAACCATCAAGCAACAACAAGGTGGGCACACCCATATTCAAAATTGGCAAGAGACCGAAGTTAATTGGTTGGAATATCCCGAACAAATATTTGCAGAGAATGCAGCTGAACTTGAACTTGATTTTGATTTGATTACAGCCAATCGACCCTCTGCCAACATACCTTCAAATGTTTCTGTAACGGGCTCGGGAAGGATTTTTATTGAAGATTCAGCCATTGTTGAAGCGTGTTATCTCAATGCGAGTGATGGGCCGATATACATCGGGAATCATGCAGAAATAATGCAAGGGTCAATGATACGAGGCGCATTCTCATTAGGTGATCACTCAATTGTTAAAATGGGTGCAAAGATCTATGGCGCAACTTCCGTTGGTCCGCACAGTAGGGTAGGTGGCGAGATAAACAATTGCGTTTTTCATGGATTTTCGAATAAGGGCCACGATGGGTTTTTGGGCAATAGCGTAATTGGCGAATGGTGCAATTTGGGCGCCGATTCGAATAATTCCAATTTGAAAAATAATTATGCAGAGGTAAAACTCTGGGACTATACTACGAAACGATTTCGATCTACCGGCAAACAGTTTTGTGGCTTAATAATGGGCGACCATTCGAAATGCGGAATTAATACCATGTTTAATACGGGTACCGTTATTGGAGTTTGTGCCAATATTTTTGGATCAGGTTTTCCAAGAAACTTTGTTCCATCCTTTGCCTGGGGAGGAGCTGCAGGTTTTTCTACCTATCAATTAAATAAGGTGTTTGAAACCGCTGAGGTGGTTTTTAGCCGAAGAAATCTGGCCTTTGGCCAAGTGGAAAAAGAATTAATACAGCACGTTTTTACGATGCAACAAGGTTTTCGAAATTGGGAAAACACCAATAACAAGGTCTAAATACGTTTGAACAAAAAAATAAACAATGAGAAAGAGAATAGTTGCGGGAAATTGGAAGATGAACACGGATTTAACCAATGGGTATGCCTTGTTAAAAGACGTATTGGACTTGGTTAGAGAAGATGAATTATCGAAGTGTGAGGTAATCATTTTTGCGCCTTTTGTTCATTTAAAGGTATTTCAAAATTCTTTGAACGGGAGCGGGATTGCCCTAGGTGCTCAGAATTGTCATCAAGAAAAGTCAGGTGCCTATACCGGCGAAATATCCGCCGAAATGCTGGCATCCATACCCGTTGAGTACATACTGATTGGTCATTCTGAACGAAGACAATTTTGCGGCGAAACGAATGAAATGCTTGCTCAAAAAATTAATCGTGCCTTTGAAGAAAACATCAAAGCAGTTTATTGCTTTGGCGAAACACTTGAAGAAAGAGAATCGAATCATCACTTTGCCATAGTTGAAGCACAATTGCGAGAAGGATTGTCAAATCTAACTAAAGAGCAAATGGCAATGGTAGTGGTTGCCTACGAACCTGTATGGGCCATTGGCACAGGAAAGACGGCCAGTGCTGAGCAAGCTCAGGAAATACATGCCAAAGCTCGAACTGTTTTAGCTGATATGTTTGGTGAAGTAACTGCCGCTGCAACGCGCATCTTATATGGTGGAAGCGTAAAGCCATCCAATGCAACAGAGTTGTTCAATATGCAAGACATAGACGGAGGTTTGATAGGAGGTGCAGCTTTAGATGCCACGGCTTTTTCAGAGATTGTTAAGGCGTAGAAGCTGGCAACAACCGATATCTCCCAATAATAAAGTGCCTACGGTTTTTACATAAAACAATGAGATAACCATCTTGAATAAAGGATGATTTTATCAAACCCATACGACACCCTTCTTCATTATTGTATAATACCGCAGTGCTAAGTTCTCCATTCAGAAGCAATTCTGTGAAAATAAGATTGCTCTTACAATTCAAACGCTTCAACTTTACCTCATTCTTACTCTTATTATAGAGAATCTGATAAGAGGTATCTGTTTTTATAATGCGGTACGACAAGTATATGCCTTTATAGGAGTCGGTAATTTGATTCTTATCAATAACGTGTTCCCAAACTATGTTTCCTTGCCGATCGAGCTGGATGAGAATCATTGGGCCATACCCGTACGAGTATATCGCCTTGCTGCCGTACCCATCGAAGTATTTTTTTGCATAAAGCTCACATCCAATGAGATAACCTGTTTGATTGCTGTCGACAAAATCGACGTAAATCGATTTGTACTTTTGACGAACCTTGTCGTAGAAATAGGAGTTTTGTCTAAGATTGTATTTGTTTATCGCAATACTGATTTCTTGAACGGAATCGAGATATTCCGAAAATCGAATAAATTGAATCTGTATAGGCGCTGGATGTTTGCGAACTAGGGTAAACCGAAAATAGCTGATTTCTATATTGAGCTGTTCGCAGCATGGATGCAAAATGATACTCCTTACTCATTGCCTGAGTTCCGGTAAGTGTGGCCATACCATCGAGTGTTTGAAACTGTTCTAAAACGTAGTGAAAGTTTGGCTTACCACCTCATAATGGTTGCGGCGAAACAAGAAAGCGTTTACTTACTATTTCGTAGGTCGAATCATTCCGCAGGCTAATACGTTTCACCTCGTTTAATTCATTCGAAACATTAACGCGGATTACATTTTTATCAACTTGATCTAAGTTCAGATTAAATCTAAGTACAGTAATCAACTCCTTTCCTACCCTAGGTTGTTGATTTACTTCAAAGTATATTAAAAACCATCCTTAATCTTGTTTACCTTTAATTGCCAAACAACCAGATCTTTCGTTTCAAAAGTTTCTAAAACCTTAATCAGAATAGAATAACCAGCTGTATATAACTCGCCTTTAATGATGAACTTATTAATGCTGATGTAATCAGAATATAATTGGATGCTTTGATTGCCATACGAGAGGTTGGCCAAAACAGAATTTTGTTTGCGCTTACTTAAATTGGCGGAATTTTTACTGAGTAGGCTGAAGCTGGAATCAAAAACGATGTGTTCGTAGGTGCGGCCATTTTTTCTACTCACAACAAACTGGCCGAATTCGTTTGCCGAAAAGTCTATTTATAAGTTGGTTTTGTTGATGTTTTTATGAACTTTTTCACCAAATTCCCAGTTTAGCAAAAAGGCGTTTAACGATGAAAAAAGAAGGATAAACCAGAAGACAATTCTGGTGGATCTGGCAGGAGTGAAGAGTGGGTGTCCGTCCATTTTATACTACGTTCAGACAAAGATAAGCCCTACTTGGTTATCCGCTCCAAGATGACTAATCTTTTGTTTTCAACGCAATCAGCAATTCAAAAAAAAACTGGGCTTATTTTTGCCCCTCCTACAAATAACAAATGATTCGATTATGAATATAACGTTACTCAAACCAGCAAAAGTGCATTCGTACATCGCTTCTATTATGATTATGGCCGTATTGGGTTCTTGCGCCAGTGGAAAGAAGAGATTTGAACAGGGTGATTATGACACCGCCACATATCAAGCCATTAATCGATTACGCAAAGATCCAGACAATAAGAAAGCCATTAAATATCTGCCAATGGCCTACAACCATGCCGTCAATTTCCATTTGGATCAGATTAAAATATTAAAAGCTTCAGAACAAGAATTTAAAAATGATGATATTGTGATGCATTACTCTGTGCTCAACGACCTCTACAATCAATTGGTTCAATGTCCTAAGTGTCTCAAAGTTGTGAAACAGCCCAAGATGTTTCAGACCGAATTCAACGATGCCTCTTTAGCTGCTTCAAAGGCTCACTTTAATGCAGGCTTACGAGAGTTGAATTTGGATACAAAGCAAAGTGGTCGAAATGCTTACCACCATTTTTCACACGCAAAATCTTTCACACCGAGTTATTTTAAAATTGACGAATACCTTGAACAATCATTAAATCTGGGAACGGTTCACGTTTTGATGGAAGATATACCCATACATTCGAGAAACGTATCGCTCACCAATGAATTCTTTCAGAATCAAATGTTGGAAGCTGCACAGCGACTGAACTATACTTTTGTTCGATTTTATCGACAAGCCGATCTTAACGCTTCAAACCGCAATCCGGATGAAGTATTGGTAATGCTCTTTGATGACTTTGTGGTTGGGCAAACTTTGTTAAAGGAAAAGGAAACCCAAATAACTCGAGACAGTGTAATCATTGGCAAAACGAGTACTTCTGAAGGAGAGAAAGACGTATACGGCACGGCCAAAGCAAAATATTTTTACTATGAAAAAATAATTACATCAACGGGTTTGCTCGACTTTAAGGTGGTTGATGCGTATACTGGAGCTACTTTGTTGCAGCGAAAGTTGCCTGGAACCTACATATGGAAAACAGATTGGGCCAACTACCAAGGCATGGAAGAGGCGCTCACCAAAGAGCAACTGAATCTGTGCCGTAAGAAAGAGATTCGACCCCCAGCTCCTCAGGATTTGTTCGTTAGTTTCACACAGCCTATATACAATCAAGTAATAGATGAGGTTAGAAGGAGATATCGAAATGTTCATTAAGATGAATTCTCATATTGGGTCGGTGTACTTTGCTGATTTCAGACCTCCACGTTGTTTCCCGGATCACTTAGTAACCTGAGTTCGATTCATATTTTGAATTCAGAACGCTTGTGAACAGTGAGTTTCGAGTAAAAATTTAGAAGACAGGGCGGGCCCTTTCGAGTAATTTTTACGATGAAGCTCGCTTTTCACAAGTGAAATGCGAGCTTTTGTATTAGAAACCCAATTAGCTTCGTTGAAAGCAGTCGGTTTATAACTATAAACCTTCCTGTTTTCGCCTCACTACTTGGCCTCTATCCAAATCTGAATTTTAAAAGATTAATCGAACTCAGGTTAGTAATAAGCACTGCTGCGATGGTGGCATGTTAACTTGATGAAATTGCATAATGATACGCGCCGGTTCAAAATCTCAACCACGTTAAATAATCATCTTAGGAATCGCGGAAATGTTCAATACTATTGCTTAGAAGGCTTAAGATTAGCCTCTGCCATGGATGTGATGGACGGGTGTGACAACCAAAACTTTCTTTCATAAGACTTGGTAAAGATTGATTGCGCTGAATTTTATGCATTTGGGATGTCAGCAAATTTTAAGCATAAAAAAGGAGGTAGTTTCAGCTACCTCCTTTTTAATGAATTCTATTTTATCGTACCTTTTGAAGGTCAATTCTTCTTGAGGAATATTCCAAACCTGAAGGAGCAACTCCTTCTGTATCCATAACAAAACGATCTCCAGGAATGTTGTATGTCGTATTCAAGAAATCAACAACTGCGCTAGCACGTTTGAATGCGATTTGAGAACCTGATTTGCTTCGTACTGAATAACCAGTAATCAGAATTTTCAAATCCGGACAAGATTTCATTTTTTCAGCAACGCTGTACAATACACCGATAAATTCAGGTTTAACGCTGGCACTGCCATTGTCAAAAATAACGGAAGGAAGAATTACATCATTGCAATCGCAACACCCACCAGAGTTTGTCACCTTCGGAGCATTTCCGTTAGGAGTAACCACTGTACCAATAATTGTTTTAGTATCAGCATCTCTGTAATCTGGAACTCGATCACCATCGATGTCAATCATAACGCCTCTTGCGTCTACCGTAGCACCTTTTTCTGAGTATGGCTCGTCGTCTTTGTAATCTGGAACTCCGTCTTCATCAATGTCAGCTGCAACACCATTACCCCAAACCCACGCATCTTTTTGAGTGTCTGGTTCTTTGTCGAAATAATTGGCAACACCATCACCATCAGTATCTTTCAATAGCAATTCAACTTGTGATTGAATGTTTGACAAGGTATCCAAGGTAGAGTAAATGGATTCTACGGGGTTTAACCAATCGTAGTGATCATCAATACCATCTTTTCCACCCAATTTAATACTGGCTTGAAAACCAAGTAATCCATAAAAGTCAAATGAACGGTTGCTCGATTCAGGTAATGAGAAGGCGTCTAACTTATCAGATCGAGTATAGTTCATTCTATATTCAATTCCTAAATCAATCAGTTTTCCAAAGTTTCTTTTAGCACCTACTCCAAATGGAATGGTAAAGTTGGTTCCTTCATACGAGCTGATGGCATCCGTAATGTTGCCACTTGCATCTCTTTCAGCTGTAAAGTAATCGTCTCCCCAATCATCATAATACGCTGCTGCATCATCGGGATTTGTAAATCCTCCAGTTGCATTGCTCCAAATGGCTCCGAAGCCAGTGAAAGCAAAAACTTGGATTTTTCTTAGGGGTCGTAAAAAAGACAAATTACCCAAGGTAAATACCGCGTTTAAATTAAGTTCCTTAAAACTGTTTTTGTAGAAATAAGAATCCAACGTCTTCGGATCAATGGTCTTACCTTTACCATTGTCGCTTATATCGTGGTCAAGCCTGTTTCCACGAAGGGATCCAAAGTTCCCGTTCAATTTCAAACCAAAGGTTTGTGACACCGAGTATTTCACATGGCCTCCAAAGGCGCCTGCAGGAACGAAGTTGTCCGCATCACTCATGGCATGAGTTGCGCTTACTTGTAGACCTACAGACCAGCGCTTGGCGGGCCTAAATTTGTCAAAGTAATTCGTAATTTGAGCAGAAGCGTAAAAACCGCTGCACATGGCGAATAGCAATAGGGTAGTTTTAATTCTTTTCATTTCTGTTCTTGTTGTAAACTGTAAAATCGGAATAGCAATATTTTAAACTTAAACACAAATGTAAGGCAAATGTGGGAAAATGCAACTATTTCAGAACTGCAAAGTAGATATTTTTACTCTCATTATTGGAAATAGTCTCAAATACATTAAGAAAATCCAATTTTAGAATATCAGATAAATTGTTGATTATAAACGTATTACGTTCTTTATCGTTGGAAGCGCCAAGGACTTTTGATACCGATTTTAGCTGCAAATTAATTTCATTATCTCCTTCCGAGGCAGCTTCGATCCACTCTTTTGACAACTTTTCAACGCCATCAACTATTTTGTGCATTTGTTTGATTATGTTTCGTCCCAGCTTGGAGTTAACATCCTGTAAAACAGAATCTTGGCTGATTTTTATCAAGTTGCTTTTGATGCTTTCTAATAGCAATAATTTTTGTGTAATCTCATTTTGGGAATTGTGAATTAGTCCTGATTTTAGGTCGTTATTTGACTCGAATATTAGGTTCAAATCTGGGAGATTTCTTGAGATTTTAAGAAAAAGTTTCTCCGATGAAATTAAAATGGAATCACGTATAACTAGCTCAGGGTAAGTCACTTGGTAGCTGTCATGCAACAACTTGAGCTCCAGCCAATACACAAATTCACTGGTGCCACAAACGTACGCGATGTTTGGCAATAACAACTGTTGATAAAGCGGTCGTAGCAGGGCATTGGGGCTCAATTTGTCCGGTTGGGCAGCTGCCTGGCTTAAGTACTCTGTTTTTGAAATAACCTTGCCTTCAGCAATTTGAATGTGGTCAGAATCTACTTCGATAATTCTTGAACGAGCCGTGGCTTCTAGGTGAAAGAAGTTGATGGATCGTGTATTAATGGGTGCCTTAATTCCGGCGGCTTTCATTTTTGAAATCGATTCATCGATGAGTGAACTAGGTAAGTGATTTGTTAAATCATCTGCAATTATAGGCAACATTTTGGCCTTGAATTGGGCCTCATCCGGATCGATCACGATGAGGCCATATTTCTCAAAATAGCAATGATATATCAGTCGGTTGGCATCCGCATAGGTAGTACACAACTGATAGGCATCTCGACA
>JBLHHI010000007.1:0-50514 GCA_047614125.1 Bacteroidia bacterium
GGGCCCGGATGTTGTTTGTAGAAGTATTCTAAATTCTTCTACCTGCTCCAACCAGAGTTCAACCAGCTTGTAATTATCAGAAAACTGCATGCGCTCAACGAGTAGTTTGCCGCCTGCGCTTGTGGTTTGCTTATAAACAAGGGCTCGTATCTGATCAAAGCCAAGTTTCTCCTCAATGTCACTTGGAAAGTTCACTAATCCAGATGATTTAAATTGTCAATAACGTCGTTGGTAATTTTATCCATCCATTCTGGGTGGAAGACGTAAAACTCATAACTCTCCTCTACGTCTTTCACACTCACATTGTGCAGGTGATAGATTAGGTGGTATGAACTGTCTATGTAGTTCGATTCGCGCAAACCATGTTGAGTCATTATCTTTTGGTTAGCTTCGGCCAATCGAATGTCGGTTAAAATTAAAGTGAACTTTTTTGGTTGAATGAGGTGTCCGGGAACCGGTGCAAATTTACTTTTGCAGGCAAATATGCCCATCACAAGCATTAAAAGGACATAAAATTTAGCGGTTCGAAACATGGGTTAAAAGTGAATATGCAATGATACGTGAAAAAATCAAGGCCATAAAGCAAAGCTTAGCCACTGCAAAGTTGGTGGTCGTTTCTAAACATCGGTCCATCGAAGAGTTGCAAGAAGTTTATGAGGCGGGAGAGCGCTGCTTTGCAGAAAACCGTGTTCAGGAACTGTTAAAAAAAGCTCCACTCCTTCCGTCTGATGTTGAATGGCACTTAATTGGCCATTTGCAAACAAACAAGGTAAAGCAGATCCTTCCATTGGTTTCATTAATACACAGTGTTGATCGGGTTTCGCTCTTGGATGCCATTGAAAAAGAAGCGAGCAAATTAGACCGAACGATTTCGGTATTGCTGCAAGTGCATTTAGCACAAGAAGAAAGTAAGTTTGGATTCAATCCAGGCGAACTTGTTACCCTAATTAAAAGCGGTGGATTAAATAAATATGCTCATATCCGATTTACTGGAGTAATGTGCATGGCCAGCTTTGTTGAAAATTCAGAAATCATTCGTGCAGAGTTCGAAAAATGTAAAGAAATTTTCACAACCATCCAACCTTTCATGCCGGATCCAAAAATCTTTATCGAACGCTCAATGGGCATGAGCAGCGACTATCAAATAGCCTTAAAAAGCGGTGCAACCATGGTTCGCATTGGAAGTAAGATATTTGCTTAAAAGCCAGACCACCGTCATGCCAGTGTCACGGAAGTGGAATTGTTCGCAAAATGTGGATAATATTAGGCGCAAATGTCCCAATCTCAGATTTAAATTAGGCTAAACCCACATATTAAGACGACCTTTGCGGATTGAAACACGAAAGCCTTAAATAAAAAAATTATGGCTTTCCGATAAAATTATGAGTTATGAAGAGAATGAGAATTATGCTGTTGACATTATGTGTCGTTGCAATTGCCGCTTCTCCTTTCGCTGGTAAAAGTAATGCCTCTTTGGAAAAAAACAAATTTATTGAGCAAAAAAATGAGAAAATTCGAAAAAAAGTTGCTCCGGCAACCATTTTGGAAGTTTCCGACTCAATTTGTGAGGCTTTAAATGTTCCCGCTGAGTTAGTTCGAGAGATTGGACAAAACGAAAGTGGATGGCGATGCATCAAATCAAAATCTGGCGGTACCGACTACGGTGACCTTCAGGTAATCGAAAAAACATTCAACTATTGGTACAACGAACTCAACCTCACAGGAGGTAAGACGCGTCGAAACTATCTGATTGTTGGAATAAACTATCTTAAGTACCAGCACAATCGTTATAACAGCTGGGAAAAGGCTCGTTTCGCCTATGCGCGAGGCAACTATCGATCTAAAACTACGTGGACTTGCCTAGAAGAAAAGTTCATGAAGAAAATCAAATGGTCGAAATACGACAAAAAATAATCGGATTTGAACTAAGTTCAATCGATTTTAGAAAAAAGGTCTGGAGTGAAAAGCTTCAGACCTTTTTTTTGTTTAAGAATTTTCTAGGTGGAATCTAATTAGGGCTAAAGAGAACATAACCTTGATGGTGGAATTGCCTAATGACCTGAGTTCGATTCATACTTTGAATCTTAAAAGATTAATCGAAATCAGGTTAATGGATCATTTAATAATAGAGTGACCGCGTGTTGGACAAAATGAATTATTGTGCAAGGTGGCTGGAGCCACCAAAAATAACAATCACTCAGGAGGACCTGAGCGACGGCGTTTGGGTTCAACTTGTTTTAAATTGCACTAGTTGTCGGCGTGAACACCAACAATATGGGATGATGGTAAAAGCTAGATTGTATTTGAATTTGAGTTTGTATTTGCTTTTGCTTTTTCGCCCTACCGCTTTCCAACCCAGAAATGTTTATACGCCCGTTGAATGATCTCCCTGAGACTTGGAAGAGCCGCACCATGTTTAATGTTCTCTTGTGCAATTGAGAATACAACTTCTTGACTCTTAATAACATCCTTATAGGCTTGTAACAAGGTATAGTCTCGGTCGTAAATGTGCCCGGCTTCACTGGTAACACCATTCAATTCAAAAATTCGTATTCCTTTGCCTCGATACATCTCGTCCAAATTCAACACTTTCAAATCATACCTGCCGTAATGAAACCCTTTAAATGGTTTTGAAATTTCATCAAATACAGCCGTCAATTCATCATTGATGAGATGGTTCGAATTTATAAACTCAGTACCCAGGCAATGATTGCCAATGCGCTCAACAATCACTTCTTCTCCTAGTGCAGGAACGAGCAAGCAAATGTGGCTCTTAACCTTGCGCAATCGGTCCATTTGAAAAAGCGCTCGATCGTTGTTCAATAAAAGCGTTGCCACATCGTTTTGTCCATCGCCAACAACCGTTAAAAATCTTTTTTGAACGATGCTTGAGATAGTGCCTTGCGCCGAAGAGGGCTTCCGATGGTACAATACCCCCAATTCAATTTTCACATCAACGTATTCTTGAACTAAAAATGGGTAATCAATTGTATTTAAGTGTTTTTTAAGTGCCTTTTCATCACGTATTACTCGTACTTCATCCCCGCGTTCACCAACATCTGGTTTCACTATTATTGGATATTCCAAGTTTTCGCGAACCATAAAATTTTCTATTTCAACCTGACTGTTATCGGTAAAATATCCAGAAACGGTTTTATACTTTTCATCTATGTGTTTTAGAATGTCGTTTTTATGCTCACCAAAAAAACCTCCATACTCAATACCTGGGTTAGCCGCAGTAAAATATACCAAAGATCGTGAGCGAAAAGCGTAGTACAAGTAAATTGGAAAGATCGGCAGAAAGAAAAACCAGAAAGGCCAATATTCGTACCGGGTGAGCTTTAACCAAGTTTTCTTTAAGAATTGCCGCATAGAATTAAATCGAAAGCTCTTTTACCTCTTTGGTTATCAAATCGTTGTAGACCAATCTTCCTGACAAATTTGTTTGAATATACTGGGTTATACTAACGGTTTTTAAATGTTCATTTCGTTGCATAACCAGATCGTTTCGAGAATCTCCGTTTCCACCAAAGAGATGAAAATCCATCAAGTTTTGCGCAACAGGCTGTTGAAGGTGGGCGCTCAAAAATTTCGAGAACCATGCTTGGCGTGCCGAAATAACAGAAGCTTCATATAAAGTGGACGATGACCAAATGTGATTTTGGTCCGAATCCAATTTAATTAAACTGGCTTTGCTCCCATCCCAGCGAAATTGATGAATGATCACATCCGGCTTCTGCACAATAACCAAAGTGAACGGTTCAATATTTGAAAAGTTGCCCTTTGAAGTGTATTCTGAGGGACTATTGTACTCAAAGAATTCCAACATCACCAATCCGCGTGATTTCCGATACGACGATTGATGAACGTGTTTTTTTTCAGCTCCATTCAACAAACAAAGTAAAAAATTGTTGCTAACCGCCAACCAAGTGCCTCCGGCTTTTGGATCTTTTGGAAAGGTAATGTATTGATTGTGAACATAATATGCCCTTGGTGGCAAAGCCAAACCCCGTTTCACCGATTCATCCCTATTGGAGGTTAGGATGAAACCCTGATTTGAATTTGGTACGTAAGTTACAGTGCACATGTTCAGGCTTTGAGCGCTCAAATTTACTGGTTGAAACGGATGTTCGGAAATTTAAAAATTCGGCTTAATTTTGGGCAAATAATAAAAAGTCAATAAATCACCTACGTAACAAGGATAATAATATGGCAGACGAGTATAAAACCAACGAGGATGGAGTGACGGTTGAAACCAAAACACCCGTTATTCTGATAATTCTTCTCCTTTTGTCATTGGCAGCCAACCTATATTTTGGATATCAGTGGTATTCGCAAAATTACAAAGGCACCGTTTCCTACAAAACCTTGAACTTGCAATTGAAAGAAGCCTTATCTACAACTGAGCTCGATCGAGATTCGCTGCAAAATGCCTTGAATAATGTGAATCAGCAAATGATGGATGTTTTAACGCAAAATGAAACATTAAATGCTGATAATCAGCGGTATATATCTGAATTGGAAACCAAAACTGTTAAAATTCGCCGATTGATCAACAGCGGAGGTGGAAACCCAAAAGCCTTGGTAGCTGCAAAGCAAGAAATTGAAAATCTTAAAAAAGAATTGGTTGAGAAACGAATTGAAGTAGACGGCTTAATGGGTAAAAATCAAGCATTTGTTCAGGCCAACAAGGAAAACGAACAACGCATTGATGCCTTGGTTAATGAAAATCAAAAGGTCGAAAAGAAGAAAAAGGTGTTGGAAACTCGTTTAAAAGACGCCAGTTTACAGATTTCCGACTTAGTAGCTTCCCCACAACGCGACCGTCGAGGTAAATTGGAAGATACGGATAAGTCAAACCGAACCAGTATGGTTAATGTGACCTTTGTATTGATGGAAACCAATTTGGTTGAGCCTGGAGCAAAAACGTTGGATTTAAGACTCTTAGGAACATCTGGAGAAGTATTGGGAACCAACAATGATTTACTCACTTCCTCCGATAAGTTAATTTCCATGCGTCAAGAAGTTCAATTTGATGGGGGTTCGCAAAAAGTGAAGTTCAAGTTTAAACAAAAAGAGCTGTACAAAAAAGGATCGTACACCGCTGAAATTTGGAGCGACGGCAAGTTAATTGACCGCGTGCCTTTTAACTTAGATTAAATTCCTCTTCTTGTTTTTCAACACATCACCGCTATTTTTGCTAGGGATGGGGTTAAACAAGCACAAAGTAACGGCGGTATTCATTGCTCTTATTTGGTTGAGCATGACGAGCGCATATTCAAAACCTCCCAAATTTTCTAAGTTTAAACAACACGTAGGAAATGTTTTTTTGTTGAATAAGGTCAGTCGGTTTGTATTGATCGAATATTCTAAAGGCCTGATTTCCAACATTGATGAGCTAAACGAGAGCGGCAAAAACGACATAATGATGAACTACAAAAACGGTACATCCGCCGTTATTTTGTACGAATTTGCTTCTGGTTTGGGTCCATCTACCCGATATTTCTACGATGATCATCCATTTACACAAAATCTCAAAACTGGGCCTGGCGTAAAATGGTTTTTGAATTCATACCTCAATGGCTACGATTCATTTCCAACACAACTTGATACCATTGCCAATGTGTATAATTTGAGATATCAGTTCAGTCCCTTGTATTATCCTTTCGTACCTAAAACCTGGGGTTTTGGTATTAAACAACATTGCAAAACGCTTGCGAATAGAAACTTATCTCAATTTGTATTGGGCAGCTTTAATGCGGATATAACCTACTTAGATTCAAACACGGTACAGTTGCATATCTGGAATTTAACTTCTAAGAAGTCGTTGTTTTGGGGCGTTGCCAACCGCATTCAACGTCCTCATTACTTTGGTACCACCAAGCAACACATTTACATGTCGTTTACGATCAACGAGTTAGATGAGTTGCTAAAATAAGACGATTTAATTAATCCAACCACCATTCACCTTCACACCATTCTCAGTAACTACCATGGATGCATCTACATTTCCCAAGTTGTACCATCACAGAAATCGTCGCAATCAACCTTTATGCATTCCGTAAAGCGGGCATATTTTACTTATAACCTGAGTTCGATTAATCTTTTAAGATTCAGATTTGGATAGAGGCCAAGTAGTGAGGCGAAAACAGGAAGGTTTATATTTATAAACCGACTGATTTCAACGAAGCTAATTGGGTTTCTTATAACCTGAGTTCGATTAATCCTTGCGGTTCAGAACGCTTGTCAATAGTGAGATGCGAATGAAAATTGTGAAAAAATAGCGGGCTATTTTGAACGATTTTTATGAAGTAGATTGCTGTTGCCAAGTGGATATGAGAAATTTGCTTTTTAATAAAGCCGCATAGCCTTCATTATCAGTTCTTGGTTTACCCCGGCAAACCTACAAACATGACGCTTCGACTATACAATTTTATAAAAATCTGAACCTGCAAATATTAATCGAAATCAGGTTTATATGTATCTTCTTGATGCCTAGCATTTGAACAAACTTCAATGTTGATCCAATCCAGCTAATCTGATTCCCCGTCTGTTTTCTTGTACTTCATTTGTAAGGCGTTAAGAAAATTGCGAAGGTACTGATCCATGCAGGGTCGATAGGATTTGTGCTCCTTGTTCCGAAAAAATGCGCTCAACTCATGTTTGCCAATTGGTTTATCAATGAGTGCGAAGAGCTCTAAGATGTCGTCGGTTTTCAAATCCAATGCAATTTTCAGTTTTCGAAGAATCATATTATTGGTTAAAGGATCTTCGGGTTCGGGTTGTGGACCCCCTCTTTTTCCACGCTTTTCAATGATTAAGCCATTGAGAAAGATGGCCAACTCTTTGTCGGTAATGGCTTTAAACAAAGGGTCGTCCTCTTTTTTTAACCAGAATATCACATCCGATTTTTTAACCTCGAAATTGGCCAATTTGAAAAGTTCAATCATTTTTAAATCTCCAAAGTCGAAGAGGTATCGAACCCGCCGTATTACATCATTATTAATCATAAGCCCCTATTGGTTGTTACTGTTTATACTAAACACCTTGTTTTTAAACTGAGTTCGATTAATCTTTTAAAATTCAGATTTGTATAGAACCCAAATAGCAAGACGAAAACAGGAAGGTTTATGCTTATAAACCGACTGATTTCAACGAAGCTAATAGGGTTTTATATACAAAAGTCCGTTTTACACTTGAGAACAGCGATTTTTATCGTAAAAATTACTCGAAAGAACCCGCCTCTTCCTAATTTTCACTCGAAACTCGCTGTTCTCAAGCGTTCTGAATTCAAAATATGAATCGAAATCAGGTTTATAACCAATGCTTTGGCTTTCGCTGTATTTTGGATGGAAAGGAAATCCTTCTTGGTGTTGGGGTATAAAAATGAATACTCAACTTAGGAAGATCTTACAAATTAAAAAGGCCATCTCGTTGAAATGGCCTTTTACTAATACAATTTTATGTTGGAAGAAGCTTATGCTTCAGCCACTGGATCTACGTAAACGTACGATCGGTTGTTTTTTGCTTTCTTAAACATCACTACACCATCCGTCAATGCAAACAGCGTGTGATCTTTACCCATGCCTACGTTATCACCAGGATGATGTCTGGTTCCGCGCTGACGTACTATGATGTTGCCCGAGATGGCAGCTTGTCCACCAAATATCTTAACACCAAGTCGCTTACTATGCGACTCTCTTCCGTTTTTAGAACTACCTGCTCCTTTTTTGTGTGCCATTTCCTATCCTTTAATTGATTCTACGTGAATTTTGGTGTAATCCTGACGATGACCATTTTTAACCTTGTAACCTTTTCTACGTTTTTTCTTAAAAACGATTACCTTATCTCCTCTAACGTGCTCAACAACTTTAGCCGAAACACTTCCACCTTTTACGGTTGGAGTTCCAACGGTTGTTTTTCCTTCGTTATTAACCAATAAAACTCGGTCAAAACTAAGGGCTACACCTGCTTCATCTTGAAGCTTATTCACAAACAAATCCTGATTGTTTGATACTTTATACTGCTTTCCGGCTATTTCTACTATCGCAAACATTGCTATATTTTGGGCTGCAAAAGTAATCTTATTTTCTTATTTCAAAAAGGGTAAAAACCTTTTTTTTAGCACCTTTTCACATCTGTCCAATTCAACACTCAATTTCGACCATTTAACTCCCCTTTTTATGCTTCTAGAAGAGCAAATCTTCTTCGTCGGGAGTCATATTATCCATGCTGTTCATTTTAGAGCCCATGGTTACGCTCCCTCCAGAATCATCGCCATCTTTTTCGTCGAAATAGGCAATTTCTTCAAACTTAGCATATTCGCTGCGGAATCTAATTCGAGCCTTACCCGTTGCTCCATGTCTGTGCTTTGCGATAATAAAATCTGCTAAACCCGTAATATCGTTTCCGTCTGCATCTTCTGTAAATCCATAGTAATCAGCTCGGTATAAGAATCCGACCATGTCGGCATCTTGCTCAATCGAACCCGATTCCCGCAAATCAGATAAAATCGGAATCTTGTCTTGTCGCTGCTCCACCGCTCTACTCAACTGTGCTAGTGCAATCACGGGTATTTCTAATTCCTTTGCCAATGATTTAAGCGATCTGGATATATAAGAAATTTCCTGTTCTCGATTTCCTTTTGCTCCGGCTTCATCTCCACGCATCAATTGAAGGTAGTCGATGATGATCATTTCAACGCCTTTATTCGATTTAAGTCTTCGTGCCTTAGCGCGCAAGTCAAAAATGCTCAATTGCGGTGTATCGTCAATGTATATGGGCGCATCGCTTAGCGTTTGAACGCGAGCGTTCAATTGCTCCCACTCGTAGTCTTCGAGTTTGCCCGAGCGAAACTTCTCCCCTTTCAATTCTGTCTCTCCTGAAATGAGTCGAGTTACAAGCTGCAAACTCGACATCTCCAAACTAAATATCGCAACGGGCTTTTTATGATCTACGGCAGCATTACGAGCAATGCCCAATACAAACGCCGTTTTACCCATACCCGGCCGTCCGGCTAAAATCAATAAATCAGATTTCTGCCAACCATTGGTCATCCGATCTATGGCCGCAAATCCAGAAGGAATACCCGTCATACCGGTCGTATTCTCTTTCATTGCTTCGATTTGCTTAATGGCTTTGTGTATTAAGTCATCAATCGAATCGTAGTTCTTTTTTATCGTATCATTTTTAATGGCAAAAAGCTTTTTTTCAGCTTCATCCAAAAGCGCAAAGGCATCCGTAGTCTCTTCAAAGGCAATCTTACCTATTTCGCCTGAAATCCGAATTAACTCACGTTGTATGTATTTCTGTAAGAGAATCTTGGCGTGAAACTCGATGTTTGCCGATGAGGCAACCTTGTTGGTGAGTTGTGTTATGTAATAAGCTCCACCAGCCGATTCAAGTTTGCCAAGCTTCCGCAAGGTTTCTGTAACGGTAAGAATATCAATGGGTTCGCCAGCTTCAAAGAGGATCTTAATAGCGTCGAAAATGGTTTGATGCGAATCGTGGTAGAAAACCTCGGTCATTAAAACATCCAAAACACGAACAGGTGCCTCCTTTTCTAAAAGCATAGCTCCCAACACTGCTTCTTCAAGTGCAAGGGCCTGAGGAGGTTTGCGCCCAAGACTCACTTCATCAAGTGATGACAATCCTTTCTTAGTATTCGTCTTGAAGTCTTCTCGTTTTACCATGTTCACTTTATCTATCTAGGCTCGCAATTACCAATCGCGAAATTACACCAAGCTGCAAAATTTAGTTGCCTTTAACAAAGAATTATATCTCCAGTCCAATTCATCGAATGTTGATAATTGAGGCAAAACTCAAATTGCACATGGCTCAATGGCTGCTTTTAGGTTCGTTAATCCACAATTGCTTGACATACCACACCAATTCACATCCTTTTTCGTTGATATATATTTAACGAATCTGTCGCGACTATCTGAAATATTGGTCATTTTGTCATGCGTTTGGTAACACAAACCTGACCGCACACAATTTGGAATTATATTTGTTAGGTAAACGAATGAACTCAAGAAGTTAATATGGAAGCAAAGTTTTCGCCAAGGGTAAAGGAGGTAATACAGTTTAGTAGAGAAGAGGCCATTCGTCTGGGTCACGGCTATATTGGAACGGAGCATCTCTTGCTTGGCATCATACGTGAAGGAGAAGGAAAGGCCTTGGTACATTTGAGAAATCTGGGAATTGACTTGCTTCGATTAAAGAAATCAATTGAAGATAGCATCAAGGATACCGCAACTAAAACATCCAACCTTGGCAATATACCGCTTACTAAGCAAGCCGAAAAAGCACTGAAAATCACATACTTAGAGGCGAAAATTTTCAAAGCTGATATTATTGGAACAGAGCATTTATTGCTTTCCATTTTGCGGGAAGAAGATAACATTGCCAGTTCCATTTTACATCAATACGGTGTTGATTACGACATCTTTAAGAATGCAATAGAAAACAACGATCAAACCGTTGGCCCTGAAATGTCGACGGATTCTCCGGAAGACTTTTACAAAGAAGAACGACGAACAAATGATCCAAAAAAATCAACATCAAAATCTAAAACACCTGTTTTAGACAATTTTGGTCGCGACTTAACTAAGTTGGCAGAACAAGACAAGCTGGATCCAATTATAGGAAGAGAAAAAGAAATTGAACGAGTAAGTCAAATTCTCAGTCGCCGAAAAAAGAACAACCCTGTACTTATTGGTGAGCCTGGCGTGGGTAAAACAGCCATTGCCGAAGGCTTAGCATTGCGAATATCACAACGAAAGGTCTCAAGAGTTTTGTTCGACAAACGCGTTGTAACCTTAGATTTGGCTTCATTGGTTGCGGGAACTAAATACCGCGGTCAGTTTGAGGAGCGGATGAAGGCCGTAATGAATGAATTGGAGAAATCGAAAGATGTAATCCTGTTCATTGACGAAATTCATACCATTGTTGGAGCCGGTGGAGCTTCGGGAAGTTTGGACGCTTCGAATATGTTTAAACCCGCTCTTGCCAGAGGAGAAGTGCAATGTGTTGGAGCCACAACCTTAGATGAATACCGTCAGTATATTGAAAAAGATGGTGCTTTGGAGCGACGTTTTCAATCCGTTATGGTTGAACCCGCTACGCCTGAAGAGACCATACAAATTCTCACCATGATAAAGGGCAAGTACGAAGATCATCACGGGGTAACCTATGGCGATGATGCCATTGAAGCAGCTGTTGCCATGAGCGTTCGATACATAACCGACCGACATTTACCAGATAAGGCCATCGACATCCTAGATGAAGTTGGTGCACGCGTTCATCTTTCAAACATCCACGTGCCTCAGGAAATTCTTGATCTTGAACTCAAAATAGAAGAAATCAAGGATGAAAAGAACAAGGTGGTTAAATCGCAGCGATATGAGGAAGCGGCCAAGTTGCGTGATAAGGAAAAAACCTTATTAGAGCAGCTGGAAATAGCGAAGCTTTCGTGGGAAGAAGATACAAAGAATCAGCGCTACCAAGTTGGTGAAGAAGATGTTGCTGAAGTTGTGGCCATGATTACCGGAGTACCTACTAAACGAATTGCTGAAAGCGAAGGTGCTCGATTGCTCAATATGGCCGATGACTTGCGCAAGGCGGTTGTAGGTCAAGATCCTGCTCTTTTAAAGCTCACCAAAGCCATACAACGAACTCGTGCTGGCTTAAAAGATCCCAATAAGCCCATTGGTTCATTCATATTTTTAGGACCAACCGGGGTTGGTAAAACTGAGATGGCCAAAGCCTTGGCTCAATATCTTTTCGACAGTAAAGAATCATTGATTCGAATTGACATGAGTGAATACATGGAGAAATTTGCCATTAGTAGATTGGTAGGTGCCCCTCCAGGATATGTTGGCTATGAAGAAGGTGGATTATTAACCGAGAAAGTTCGCAGAAAACCATATGCGGTTCTCTTGTTCGATGAAATTGAAAAAGCGCATCCCGATGTGTTTAATCTTCTCTTACAAGTACTCGATGAAGGTTTTTTAACTGATAGTTTGGGAAGACGGGTTGATTTTAGAAATACGATCATCATCATGACTTCCAACATTGGTTCACGTCAATTAAAAGACTTTGGAACCGGAATGGGTTTTGGCACAAGTGCTAAGGTGGATGCCTTTAGCAAAGAATCTAAAGGCGTTGTAGAGAACGCTTTAAAGAAGTTCTTCTCTCCAGAGTTTTTGAATCGAATCGATGACGTGGTAATCTTTAACAGCTTAAATGAAGAAGACATTTCTAAGATATTGGATATCAACGTGGTAACCTTATTGAAGCGAATTGAAACTGCGGGCTTTAAAATCGATTTATCGAAAGAGGCCAAGGAGTTTTTATCCAAAAAAGGCTATGACAAAGAGTTTGGTGCACGACCGCTAAATCGGGCAATCCAAAAGTATTTAGAAGACCCATTGGCCGAAGAAATTCTAAAAGCTGAAGTGGCAGAAGGAACTGTTATTAAGGTTAGTTTGAACAAAGAGGGTGAATCACTTAAGTTCAGCTATACTAAATCAAAAAAGCAGACACCCCCTAAAGAAATTAAGCCGAAATCATAAGCCCTAGTGGCACAAAAAAAGGAAAGCCGATGTTCATGTGAACATCGGCTTTCTTTTTGAATATATATTTTAATAATGTGCTCTAACTAGCTCATTTTTCTTTGTGTAAGCTTTGGCGCTTTACTATGTGCCTTTTTGGCCCCCGTAATCTTAGTTTTAGCAGCCTTAGGTTTAGCCGTCTTGGTTTTAACTGCTTTATCATCAGTAGACTCGCCATCTTCAGTACTCGCTTCTTCTGGAAGTTTCGAGAAATCAATATGCGATTTTAACAGTTCGTACCACGTAGCCACTTTAACAATGTCGGAGGTATACACCCGATCCACATCAAACGTTGGCAATACTTTGGTGAAAAATGCGCGAATCGCTTTGTTGTCATCTTTTTTAGTAACCAGACTTAAGCCATCGGCAACTTGTTTGTGAAGGTTAACAAACACTTCCGCCAAGCGGACATCGCCTTCGGTTGTATAAATCGATATATCTTCCAAAATGGAAACCTTTTGATTTAAAGAGGTCGAAAATCGCTTCTTTTGGTCATCAATAGTTTCAACGATTAGACCATTTGGACGCTTTCCAATGATTTGATTTAAGCCGGGTTTACCGGAAATAGAAACAATGTCTTTAAGTTCCATCCTGATTTTTAGGTTGTTTTGTGCAGCAAAGGTAGGCCTTGCCGTCATTTTTTACACATGCAATTGTCACAAACACACCATTAGTTTTGCACAACACATCACGCGCTTGTGTGCTTTACAGCGAGTCGATGGTTTGCTTGAGTGTGAGCATTTTAGTAATAAGACCTTCAAACTGTTCTAAAGGCAGCATATTGGCTCCATCCGATTTCGCATTTTTAGGATCGGGATGAGTTTCGATGAACAATCCATCAGCACCAACCGCAATGGCGGCTTTAGCGATCGTTTCAATTAATTGGGGTTTGCCACCGGTTACGCCTTCAGCTGTATTGGGTTGTTGTAAGCTGTGTGTAATGTCCATCACAACCGGGTAACCAAAACTTTTCATTTCAACAATTCCTCTATAATCCACTACAATATCTCCATAGCCAAACATAGTACCTCGTTCGGTTAAGAGAATTTGGTTATTGCCGCTTTCCACCACCTTTTGCAAGGCAAATTTCATGGCAGAAGCTGCCGCAAACTGACCCTTTTTAATGTTTACTACCTTACCTGTTTTGGCAGCAGCTACCAGAAGTTCGGTCTGCCGAAACAAAAAGGCAGGAATTTGCAAAACATCCACAAATTCGGCAGCCATTGAAGCCTCGTGGCTTTCGTGGATATCTGTAACAACCGGAATGTTGTACTTCTCTCCAACCTCTGCCAGAATGGCCAAGGCCTTTTCATCTCCAATGCCTGTAAAGCTGTCTAATCTCGAGCGATTGGCCTTTCTGTACGAACCTTTAAAAACTAGGTTAAAACCGTGCTTTTTACTGAGCGAAACAAGGTGATCGGCAACTTCAAAGCAGACTTCTCTTCCCTCAACGGCACAGGGTCCAGCTAAAACAAATAAGCCCCCTGGCTTGTCATTAAACATAAAATCCGCCGACTTATCCATACCTTTACAATACTTTTTACAATACTTTTTACAATATTACAAAAGTGCGATAGAATGGCCGCTTGTTCTCAAATATATCCCAATCAAATTTCAGCTACCTGTAAGAGTTTGTTGCGTTTTTGCGCATTATTGACTGGCATATTGATCATTAACAGCAGCGCCAGTGCCCAAGTTGAAGAATATTTAGTTCGATTTGACGTGCAATCTAGCCAAAACAAAGTGTTGATTACCTTTACAACATCCAAGGGTTTTACTTGTGAAGATGTAATTATTGAGCACGGAACAGACACAAACTCTTTAACACCGATACACACCTTTCTTGGTATTTGCGGAGCCCGCGAAACGGAGGAGTCTTATGCCTTTGTTTTTGAAAACCCCACCCTGAACGCAACAAATTTCTTCCGTATTAATTTAGGGGTATATGGTTTATCAGATGCGGTTTCTTTACGCTTGTTGGGCGGATTGGCCAATCAACCCCGCGTTATTCCCAACCCAATTAGTTCATCTTCAAGTATTTATTGGAGCAACTCAAATGCTGAACTGTGTGAAGTGTACATCTTAAATAAACATGGCATAGAGCTTGGAAGACTGACCACCAGCGGGTCTACGGCTGGTATCAACAATTTTGACATCGATGTTGCCGGGATGTACTTCGTTTTCGTAGAATTCCCAAATTTTGTTGGGCATACTCGGTTTTATTATTTGGGGGATTAGGGCGCTTGCAAGTTGTAGGTACAGATACCAACATTTTCATTAACACAGATTATCACAGAAAATATGAATTGTATACGTGAAAATTTGTGAAGTTTTCAAATCGAGTATAGAAGCAAAATCTACATTTAAACACAGATTATCACAGAAACCATTGCTTAATCTGTGAAAATCTGTGGTAAAAAACATGGCTTGACAAAAGTGGCTTGGTTCACGATAACTTCAATGGCGATGACTTTGAGACGTAATCCTGCAGCCAAAAAAATAGTAGTCGTTCTGGTGCCCGGAAGGCGCGATCTAAAAAAGGGGACTTTTATGGCTGTTTAAAAACATGCTGGAATCGATTACAAAACGCTTTAAATCAACGTCAAATTCACTTCTCGCAAATGTCTAAAAAGGCCCTGATCCGCCTTGGAGGGCAGGGTGACGTGTCGTTATCGAAAATTTATTGAGCATATTCCAAATTTGGTTAAACTTGCAGCATCAAAAAGAAAGAACAATGGGTAACAACTTACTAAAAGGAAAAAAGGGAATCATATTTGGCGCTTTAAACAGCGAATCAATAGCCTGGAAAACAGCCGAAAAATGTTTTGAGGAAGGCGCTGAGTTTATTCTAACCAATGCCCCAATTGCATTAAGAATGGGGGAAATAAATGAATTGGCAGATCGAACGAAATCGGAAGTAATTGCTTGCGATGTTAGTAAGGATGAAGATATGGAGGCATTAATCGATGCCGCCGTTGCTAAGTACGGTAAAATTGATTTCATCTTGCATTCTGTTGGAATGAGTTTGAACATTCGCAAAAACAAGCCCTATACGGGGTCTAATTATGATTTCATGCACAAGACCTTGGATATATCGGCCATTAGCTTCCACAGGCTCTTGCAAACTTGTTACAATAAAGATGCAATATCTGAATGGGGTTCTGTACTTGCCTTAACCTATATAGCTGCTCAACGCGTATTTCCAGATTACGGCGAAATGGCTGATAGCAAAGCCTTATTGGAATCGATTACTCGAAGTTTTGGCTATCACTATGGTGCCAAGAATAAGGTTCGCGTTAATACCATCTCTCAATCTCCAACCATGACAACTGCTGGATCGGGTGTGGGTGGGTTTAGTGCCTTTGTTGATTACGCCGAGCAGATGTCGCCCTTAGGCAATGCCAATGCCGAAGATTGTGCCAATTACTGTGTTTCTCTCTTTTCTGATTATACCAAGATGGTTACCATGCAGAACTTGTTTCACGATGGTGGATACAGCTTTACTGGGGTAAGCAAGCAGGTAATGGATAAGTTTGGGGAATAGGTTATTTCGCCTTTTTCCCGCCGTTGTTATTCTTTTCCTGTTCCTCTTTAAAAGGAGAACGATTTCTGAGCTCGTGTCTGTACCTCTGACGATCTAAGAAAAGTTCGTTGGATGAATTAATCCAAAACCCCTTGGTAAACTTTAAAAAATTATACGTTCCGTCTGGAATGTAATACTCATAACGCCCTGCTTGTAAGGGATTTGGAGGAATCATATTGGCATAAACAATCGCTTTTTCATTATCATCGTATCGGCAAAGCATTACGGCATAATCGGCAAATTCAAAGATCAATCGATTTTGAAAGTCGTCGTCGATGAGAAAAAAAGGTGCGCCAAATTGGGGTTTATCATTTTCGTCGAACCAAAGAATGTCAACCACTTTTTTGTTAATTTTTGCATCATCGCCGTCCCATCCAAAGAGCATGTAATACGTATCCCCTTTTTGTTTGAATTCATGAACTTGATAGTATAAGGCTCCAATCCAATGTCGGTGATCCAACACTTCAAATTCAGGATTCTTAATTTTATCGGAACTGTCGTGAAGACCAAACAAGATCAATGAATCTGTGTCTGTATTCATTTGGATGGCTCCAAAATAAATGTACCGATTGCTGTCGAGTAGTAAGTTCCACGTAAAAATTCGAAACTTTTCATCCTTGGGTTTCAGTATAGAAACTGTTTTGAGTTTGGTAAAGGTATAATCGAAGCTGGTAGGAACTTTAAGTGCCTTTTTTAGGGTTTGTATGAAGTAGTAGCACGAGGTAATGCGTTCATTCACATCCTCTCCGTTTATAATGTTGAAACTCAATCCTTCCAACTGATATTCAATGTTCCTAATGGAATCGATGTAGGTTGAATCAATGGGTTGCTTATTCCCCGCTTTGCCGATTGCAGCGAAAGATAAAAACAAGCAGAAGTAAACTGTTCTCTTCATGGTTACTTCTATAACAGGATAATCAAGAAATTCGTATGATTAAATGCCATTTTGGCCTTAAACTTCAAGAATAAGTGCGCTGGCACCTCCACCCCCATTGCAAATTCCGGCCGCTCCAAGCTTGCCTCCTTTTTGCTTTAGAGCATGTATTAAGGTAACTACAATTCGAGCGCCACTAGCGCCTAGGGGATGTCCCAACGATACCGCTCCACCATTTACGTTTACCTTGCTTGCATCGAGATTTAACAAAGTGTTATTGGCCAAACTAACAACGCTAAAGGCCTCATTAATTTCAAATACATCAACATCGGCTAGGGAGCAACCCGCGCGCTCTGCAGCTATTGGAAGCGCCTTTGCTGGAGAAGTAGTAAACCATTCGGGAGCTTGAGCAGCATCTGCAAAACTTCTAATTTTAGCCAGAGGAGTTAAACCACATGCTTCCATTTTTTCTTTACTCATTAAAACCAGGGCGGCAGCTCCGTCGTTCATCGTACTTGCATTGGCGGCTGTAACCGTTCCGTCCTTGGCAAAAACTGCGCGCAAACTCGGAATCTTATCAAAGAATACATTTTTGTACTCTTCATCTTCTAACACCAATATTGGGTCTCCCTTTCGTTGCGGAACTTCCACACCAACAACTTCATCTGTAAATCGTCCGTTTGCCCAAGCATCGGCCGATTTTTTATACGAACCGATGGCAAACTCATCCTGAGCTTCGCGTGATATATTCATTTCGCGTGCCGTATTATCTGCCGCGTGGCCCATCATATAATTGTTATATACATCCGTCAATCCATCAAAGGCCAGTCCATCAATGGCAGTGAAATCGCCGTACTTATAACCTTTTCTTGAGTTCATCAAGTAATGAGGCACTAGGCTCATGTTTTCCATTCCACCCGCAACAACACAATCGGCATGACCCAGCATAATGCTTTGAGCACCAAACATGATCGACTTCATTCCACTGGCGCAAACTTTATTTACGGTAGTACATGGAACTTCTGCTGGAATGCCTGCATACATCGATGCTTGCCGAGCCGGAGCTTGGCCAACACCCGCTTGTAAAACGTTTCCCATAAATACTTCTTGAACTTCTTTTGGATCCAAGCTTATCTTGCTTAATGCCCCTTTTATAGCGGCAGCACCAAGACGAGGTGCAGGTATGGAACTAAAAACGCCGTTGAAACTACCCAAAGGTGTGCGTACTGCAGAAACGATGTATACTTCTTTCATTTTTTAAAATTTGAGGCAAAAATAAGGTAATAAAGCACTTTCTTTTGTTTTGATATTAATCATCTTTGCCCACAATGAAAAAAGTCGAAATCATATTATCACCGCTTCTTTTGCCGCTTTTTGATTTGAACAACAAGGCCGTTGTGGTAATTGATGTATTGCGAGCAACTTCCACCATTTGCGCAGCGCTCAGCAACGGAGCAAAGGCGGTTATTCCGGTAGTATCGACTGAAGAGGCGCTTAGTTTTAAGGGAGAAGGATTTTTAATTGCTGGAGAACGCAATGGAGAAAAGGTGGATGGCTTTGATTTTGGAAATTCACCATTGGAATACAATAGAGAATTGGTTAAAGATAAAACCTTGGTTCTCACCACCACCAATGGAACGAAGTGCATAGACAAATCATCAGCGGCAGCCGAAATACTGGTTGGTTCTTTTGGCAATATTTCAATTTTATCGAACTATTTAAAAAAACAAGACAACGACATCTTGCTGTTTTGTTCAGGTTGGAAAGATCGAGTAAACCTAGAAGACACCTTATTTGCCGGGGCTTTGGTTAAAGCCATGGGAAACTCAGTAGAATACAATTGCGATTCGGTGGAAATTGCCCTCGACCTCGTAAATCGAGCAGGTGATGACGTCGTTTCATTTGTAAAAAAGGCTTCGCATGCGAAACGATTCGACCGCTTAGGGAATTATCATGATTTAAAGGTTTGTGTAGCCATCGACCGGTTTCCGTGCTTGGTCTCACTTCAAAACGGACAACTCATAAAAAAAGGCTGAATTTCTTCAGCCCTTTTTTGAATTTAATATTTGAATGGATTACTGAGGATAGATTACCTCAACTTTTCCATAACCAAGTTTATCTAAGCCTCCTTTTATCTTGTAGGCATGACCCACAACAATAATTAGCAGGTTTTCCGGCTGAATGTATTTATTGGCTAAGGCATTAATATCGGCTTGAGTTAAGGCATTGATAATATCTTCTTGCTGATTGGTATAATCCGAAGGAAGATTGTATTCAATAATTGAATTCAAGAATCCAAGTTTCTGAAACGGGGTTTCATAATCCAACGCCTTGCTTAACAAGATGGAGTTCTTAGTAAATTCGAGCTCTTTGTCGGTAATTCCTCCGGTTTTAAAGCCTTGCAACTTATCCATTAAAACCATGATGGCGCTGTCGGTTACTTCTTTTTTAATGTTTCCACTAAAACGGTAAACTCCATAATTCTTATCGCCACTAAAACTGGCTCTTGCACCATAGGTATATCCTTTTTCTTCGCGAAGCGTAAGATTAATTCGACTGTTAAACGCAGTACCTAAGGTATAGTTCATGACCCCATTCTTGTAGTAATCTCCATTGTAGTCGTATTTCAAACTTGGATATCCTGCAATTACCAAAGACTGTGCTGCATAGGGCTTATCAACTAGGATTACCCGAGTAGTAGTTTGCATTTTTGGAGCCGGCAAGACAGGAACAACAACGTTCTTATTCTTCCACGACTTTAAAATACTCAACTTGCTCATGATCTCACTTTCCGAAATCGGGCCTACAATTGCAAGGCTGGTGATGTTGGGTGAATAGTTTTGTGTGAAGAATGTTTTACAATCATCCAGTTTGATTTTGGTAACCGACTTAACATCACCGGTGTAGTATTCGGCCATGATTGTACCATCGAATAAAATTTTATTGAAGGTGCTGTTAGCTAGGTAGTTAGGGTCGGATTTCTGATTTTTTATACCTTCTAAGTTTTGTTTCTTAATTCGGTTAAAATCAGATTCATTAAATCTTGGGGCTGTTAAAATGTCGTTCAACAAGGCCAGCGTTTCATCTAAATTTTCCTTAAAAGCTTGTACAAAGATGGTACTTGATGAATTTCCACTACTAAAAGAAATGTTGCTTCCCAACAAATCCAATTTAGCGGAAAGTTCTTCTGACGTTAGCTTCGAAGTTCCTTCGTCTAATAATTGAGCTGTTAGATATGCAGTTCCAACCTTAACCTTTTTATCGGCTTCCAATAAATGGCCACCGTCCATGCTAAAATAGAGGTAAACCTTGGGCATTTCATCCGATTCGGTGCCAATTATTTTAAGTCCATTATCCATCGTAGAAGTGAAGTACTTAGGAATCTTAATTGCTTTAGCTGCTGGCGAAGTAGGTTTAACGCTGCGATCAAACTTATCTTCTGGAGGGCTATAAGTAAGTCCTTCGTATTGAGGATCGGCCTTTTTAGCTTGGCCCGCGTGTGGATTTACACTTTTAGAAACATCGTCATCGCCTTGTTTGGGGGCTTGTCTTGCTACGGTTTGAATAACGGCCTTGCGGTTGTGAATGTATCGTTTAAAAACTCGCATGATGTCTTCTTTTGTAACCCTTTCATATCGATTCAGTTCGTCGTTTAGATTGTACGACCCACCTTTCATCATACTCCACTCACTCAACAAAAGTGCTTTCGATTGCACCGAATTTGCTTGATCTACCAAACCGGAACGGAAAACCATTTTTACTCGAGCTAATTCTTCATCTGAAATTCCGTTGGTATTAAACTCTTCCAATACTTCACGCATTTTGGCTTCTACCTCATCAAAGGTGAGTCCCATAAAGTTCGAAACAACCTGTATTTGCATAAGTCCAGCAAGCTCTAAACTGCTGTGTCCAGAAAAAGCTTGAACCGCCAATTCCGTTTTTACCAATTTTTTATATAAAAGAGAGTTATTGCCACCACCAAGTATTTCTGCCATAATGTCGAGTGCAGCTTGGTCCTTGTGATACGCCTCTACCGTTGGGAAAGACATAATGGTTAAGGGTAGGAAGATGTTATCCGTCATTGGCATATAGTAATCCGTAGCCAAAACTGGAGCAACTGGTCGTTGATTTTTAACCTCTGGACACTTTGCCAATGTTCCAAAGTACTTTTCAACCCAAGCTTTCACTTCGGCTGGGTTTACATCACCCGAAACAACAACGGTTGCATTGTTTGGTCCATACCATCTTAGAAAGAAGTTTCTTAAATCGTCAAATTTCGCATCGTCTAAGTCGTCTACATAACCAATTGGAGTCCATTCGTATGGATGATTTGGAAACATCGACTTAAACAAAACTTCACTTACCATGCCGTATGGCTGGTTGTCGTATCGCTGTCGCTTTTCATTTTTAACGGCATCTCGCTGATTGTTAAACTTTTTCTCGGTAAAGCCATCTAAGTGTGTACCCATCCGATCAGCTTCCAACCACAATAAGGTTTCTGTTAAATTACTCGGAGCCGTATTAATGTACACTGTCTTATCGAACGATGTAAATGCATTGTTCGTTCCACCGGCCTCGCTTACAATTTCGAAATGCTCTTCATCGGCTACATTTTTAGATCCTTGAAACATCATATGCTCAAAAAAGTGAGCAAACCCACTGTTTCTTGGGTTCTCGCGTGCTGAGCCTACGTGGTAAGCTACTTGTACATGAACTACTGGATCACTGTGGTCTTCATGAATAATCAAGGTTAAATCGTTTTGCTTTAACGAGTATTTTTCGTAGGGAATGATAAAATTGGCAGCATCGCCGTCTACCTTTTCAATTAATTCAACTTGTGCAAAAGTTGAAAAGGGTAAACTCAAAGCCAATGCGCAGAGTAAACTTTTAAATGTTCGCTTCATTTCTTAAAATTTTAGATGCGCAAAAATAGCTTTCCACGGCGTTGTAAGAAATGATTTCGATAAATATAGGGAATTTACAGAGCTACGATTACAACTTATTCAAAAGATAACCATCCCGAAGGAATTCCATGTGATTTGGCGTAATCTAAAATTGATAACGCTTCCGACTTCGTTCGAGTAGCATAAGCTCCAACTCGGTAAAATCCATTGTCTTGTGGTAGGATTCGAACAATCGGATAATCCCGTGCTAAAACTTGAGCTGCACGCTCGGCTAAGTCTTGATCAATGGTAGAAATGGCTACAACGTAAAATCCCAGGCCCATATCCTTTTGATATAAGGAGGCGATTGAAGTTGAAGTTGAAGATGGAGTGGATTGATTCGTATTGCCCGGTGCGGCCCTACTTACAGAAATATTATCTTTTTCCTTCCGTGTGGATTCAATTTCATCCGTTGTACCTGGATTCGATTCAACGTTACCGGCATCTGGGTTGGTTTCTGTGTTTGCAACTTCATCCTTCGCATTAACGTTGCTGTTGTTATTAAACTTGCGTTGAACCATTTCATCTGTACAGGCAATTTCAATAATTTGACCTGTAGATTTCAAATTTTCCAGATCCGATTTAAGCGTTTGCAGTTCGGCCTCCATGGTTTCAATTTGCGCCAACAGGCTATCATCCATCACCTTTCCAGACTCCGCCCAATTTTCTGGGCAACCTCCCATGGCATCAATGCCTGCCACCGTTGGGCAGTCATCATCCACATCAGCAATGCCATCGTTGTCGTAATCCTTAATTTCGTTTTCGGGTTTGTTAGGTTCGCTGGACTCTCCAATTCCTTGTGCAAACCCAAGTCTATATTGAATGTGCGTGTCAAAATCTCCATTAAGTTGTTGATCTAATGCAACGGCGACATTTATTTTTGATTTTGGACCTAAGCCTATTTTAAATCCAACACCATATTCGTTGCCGATGGTCATCGGATTTAACCCTGCTTGTTTGTAAGCTTGCAGATAGTTTACGTTGTAACCAAATGAGAGATAAGGCGCTATGGGCGCATCTTCGGGCAAGAGCTTACCATTGTTAAACTTATAGAGAATGTCAACATCCATACCAAATACATAGGTCTTTTTAACTAAGATGTTATTTTCAGACTGATTTAATAAAAACCCATTCGAAAGACCAACGTTAAATTCCCAAAGGCGATTTAAATATTTGGCGTAATACAACCTTGTACTCATCGACAACGATGAATCAAAACTGGTAATCTTGTTGTCGAGAAGTCGAACGTTAAAATCGTGATAATCTTGATTGATGCCAAAACCACTTTTTAGAGAGCCATTTTGAGCAAGAGAAATGGTAGAAGAAAGCAAGCAAAAGATGAACACGGTGCTTAATATAATTATTTTCTTCATACTGTGGGTATTCAATCTTATAACCAAATTTACAATTAATACACAAAGTATCAACAATGTAAACGGTTGGGCAAGTATCGATTTGCACAGCTTTTACGCTGCGAAGACAAAAATGTACAGATGAGCGTTGTTCGATTTGCGATTTAGAAAATATAAATGCAACTCGCTGATTGCCAGGGCACTAATTTCAAGGCAAAAAAAATCCCGCCGAAGCGGGAATAAAATTTGGGTGGATGACCGGGCTCGAACCGGCGACCCTCGGTACCACAAACCGATACTCTAACCAACTGAGCTACAACCACCGTTTATTTTGAAGGTGCAAATATAACTTTTTGACAATTTAGAAAAACCATGACTGATGATTATTTTCAAAATTCATTGACGACAAGAAATCATTGAAGCGTAGGTACAATATTTCCACAAGTGTGAAGAACAAAATACTATAACAGCTGGTATTACAGTTATTTTTGAAGTGTGTTATAAGCTATGGGAACAATCTTAAAAAAATATTCTGTACGTGTATCTATTTTTGCGCTCTGTTTATGCGCTGCACTTCCAACACTTGCACAAAAAACTCAGTCATATTCGCAGACCGAAGAGATCTTTTATCACGCTGTTGAATTGTACAATAAGAAGTTGTTCGGTTCATCCATTCAAGAGTTTGATCGGTTTGTAAGAGCCTCCAATACTCGAGATCTTTTATACGAGCAAGCAGAATTGTACATCCTTATAAACCACCTACATTTAAATCACAATGCGGCGGATAAAAAATTGGCTCAGTTTTTAAAGTACCAACCTCAAAGCGGGCTTCAAAACTTAGCTCTACTTGAGCTGGGAAACTATTTCTTTCGCAACAACAAGTTTAGAAAAGCGGCAGATCAGTACGAAAATCTGAATATTTCGAACTTGCCAACTGAGCTTTGGGAAGAGGCTAATTTTAAGATGGGTTATTCGTTTTTTAAAGATCATGACTTCGTCAAGGCAAAGGAGAACTTTAATAAGCTTCGAAATACGCAAGGGGAATACTACGTAGAGTCCAACTACTTTTATGGGTACATGTGCTACAAAGACATGGATTTTACCTGTGCGTTGAACAGCTTTAAACGAATAGATGGCCAAGGTCCGGAGATTACAAATCTATATATAGCTCAAATTTACTATGCCCAAGGTGGATTTATGCAAGCCCTCGACCAATGTAAAGCAAGCATCGCAACCGAACACCAAGACGAATACAACCTATTGAGAGGCAAGTGCCATTTTCAACTCAAAGAAATGAAGCAAGCCTACGAATACTTCTCCAACATTTCTATTGATTCTAGGTTGCTCACTGATGAGGATGTTTACATGATTGGATACAGCAATTTTTTGAATAAGGAATATGCCAATGCCTCAGCGGCCTTTGTGAAAATATCAGGTTTAGAGTCAGGCCTAGGACAGTTGGCGAATTACCAATTGGGCCAGAGCTTTATAGCGCTAAACGATAAACAAAGTGCGTACAACGCATTAGGTGTGGCTAAAAGGATGAGCCATAGCGCTGAAATTAAAGAGGTTGCCTCTTTCAATTATGCCAAGTTGGCCTTTGAACAAGGAGCGCAAAATACGGCCATTCAGGCCACTCAAGAATTTATCGATGATTATCCTAACAGTGAATATGCAGACGAGGCTCGAGGAAATTTGGTAAACCTTTTGGCCAGCACAAGCAACGAGGCCCAAGCCATAAAGATACTCGATGAAATCAAAATATTTGATGCAACTCGAAAAAGCATTTACCAACGATTAACGTATGCCTGGGCCGAAAAGAAATATCTAGATAAAAGCTATCAGGAGGCAACCATCTTATTTGAGAAATCATTGCGATTTACTCCGGATAAAAAGCTGGAGGCGCAGAGCTATTACTGGATGGGGGAGTTGAGTTACATTGATGAGAACTACGAAGGAGCCGTTCAAAACTTCAATCGGATGATGAGCGTTACAGGTGCTAAATCAAGCCGTTATTATAATCAGTTGTATTACAATCTTGGATATGTGCACTACAATCAAAAAGATTACAGCAAAGCAATTGCATATTTTAAACAGTATTACGAAAATACCAGCAACAACAAAGAGCAAGAAATCTACATTGATAATGCACTGCGATTGGGGGATTGTTATTTTCTTAAAAGCAATTACGCAGCAGCAAGTGAGATGTATTCTTTTGTTGGAAACGGTGGATATAAAGAAAGCGATTATGCCATTTTCCAGCAAGGGATTATTCTTGGGTTAATGGGTAAGCCTCGAGAAAAAATAAGTGTTCTTAAAAATATCCAAACAAAATACAGAGATTCAAAACTGGTGGATGACGCGATTTTTGAAATTGCCAACACGCATTTGCAGGATTTGAACGATCCCGCCATGGCATTGAGCATTTTCAATTTTCTAACCAGTCGATTTAGTGAAAGCATTTATTGCAGAACAGCCTATGTTAAAATGGCATTAATTTTCGACATGGAAGGTGATTATCCAAAGGCATTGTCGTATTGCAAAAAGGTAATTGAAACATATCCACAAACCGAAAGCGCTCAAGAGGCCATGGCAACTGGTGAGGCCGTATCTGTGAAGATGAATAAGGTAGATGAATGGATTGAATACCTAGGCGGCGTTCCGGGCGGCAACATTCGAGTTACCTACCAGGATTCACTGTTGTACGAATCGGCCGTTCAAAAGTACCGAATCGGCGATTGCACTGGAGCCTTGAAAGGATTTACCGATTATAAAAAGCGATTCAGCGAAGCTGGTTTCTTTTTGCCTCATGCCCACTACTACTCTGGGCTGTGTCATTTTAACAACAATGAAACCTATAAGGCCATCGAAAACTTTGAATATGTCTCTAAATTAAGCTCTACAGATTTTACCGAGGACGTGAATCTTAAATTGGCACAGATTTTTTATGATCAAGGAAAATATACGGATGCACTGCCATATTACAGCAAGCTTGAAAAAATTGCAACCACTCAAAACAATTTCGTAGTGGCTCTTTTAGGACAGATGCGTTGCAACTACACCTTAGGCAACTACGAAGCTGCGAAGAATAATGCTACGGCCATACTGCCTGTAAATACAGAGATTTATAATCAAATTGAAGCAAACTTTATTTTGGGGCAGATTCAGCATAATGCTAAGAACTATTATTCTGCCATGATTCACTTTAACTATGTGGTTGAAAACTCGCAAACAGAAAAAGGGGCTCAAGCCGAGTATTTACGTTGCTTAATTATGTACCAGCAAGGCAACCTAGCAGATAGTAAAGAAGAAATTTTTGTTTTGGGTGATCAATACGCTTCGTATGAGTATTGGGTGGTTAAAAGTTTTATTTTATTGGGATACATATATACCGATGAAGAAGACTTCTTTTCGGCCCGTGCAACCTTGCAAACAACGCTCGATTTGTATGATAAAGATCAAGCCTTGATCGACGAAATTAACGCTCAGCTTAAGAAGATTGATGCCTTAGAGCAAGCAAAGAAAAAGGGCATAAAACCCTAGTTACGTGCCTTGTATTCCTTGTATAGGTTTCGAACGATTCCATCCGACAAACCCGTTTTAGGCACAAAGATTCGCTTTGTTTTGGTTTGGTTTATGATGGATAGAAATATTTCACATGCCGGAACAATTACATCAGCCCGATCTGGATTTAATTGGTATTTAATGATGCGCTCTTCGTTTGTTAAATCCTTCACTTCTTGATAAAAGTCTTTCAACGATTGGTCGGATATATGTAGGTCGGTCGCGCGTTTTCTTCGAATCTTATAAATCTTATTGATGTTACCTCCAGAGCCTAAGATTTGCACCCCACTATCATTTAAACCAACATCTTTCAACCAAGCCTCCATGGCCTTGTGTTCTTCGGATGTTTGCTCCTTGTACAACGAACGAATGGTTCCGATGTTGAATGATTCTCGTACAATTTTCGTCTTGTTATGATACGCTAACTCGGTACTCCCCCCCCCTACATCCACAAAGAGCATTTTGCTTTTAGACTTGATGAAGCTAGGAATTTGCTCGCCCGATATCACATTGGCTTCTCGCTCTCCGGAAATTACCTCAATCACAATACCACATTCCTGTTCTATATGGTTCACAATGCTGGCATTATTGGAAGCATCTCGCATGGCCGAAGTAGCCAAAGCCTTGTATCCTACTATGTCTTGCGTGAGCATGAGGTGCTTAAAAGCATGCATGGAGTGGATGAGTTTCTCTTCCTTGTCTTTGGTGATTCTTCCAAATCGAAAAGAATCTTCGCCCAAGCGCAGTGGTACACGCACTAGTAAACCTTTTCGAAAAAAAGGGCCATCACTGGTTTCAAATACGTAACTGAGTAAAAAACGAACCGCATTCGAACCTATATCAATGGAAGCAAATTTTAAATAATTCAAATTCTCAAATCTTTTTTAGGCGTGAAAGTTTTTTAGATATTCGTGAAAGCTGACTTGTGCACGATGATTCTTTTTTCCTTTTTCCTTATAAACGTTTGTCAAATCACCCTGTAAAACTCGCGCTTTCACATTGTCCTTTAGCTGATGATTTAAAAATGCTTGCAGCTCAAGCTTCAGATTTTTATCATAAATGGGCGCCGCCACTTCAATCCTGTAGTCGAGGTTACGAGTCATCCAATCTGCCGAAGATATGAAGTATTTGGCATCCGCGCCTGTGCCAAATACAAAGATCCTTGCATGCTCTAGGTATTTATCTATGATGCTCATGGCCTTTATGTTACTACTCAAACCATCGGTTGTTGGAATTAATGCGCACACACCTCTCACGATAAGATCTATTTTAACCCCATTTTCGGATGCCTCGTAGAGCTTGTCAACCATTAACTCATCAACTAATGCGTTGATTTTTAGCAAGATGTATGCAGGTTTACCTGCTTTAGCCTTATTAATTTCCTCAATAATTAATTCTACCAAAGTAGAACGTAAGTAAATTGGGCTAACGAGCAAATGATTAAAATGTACGGGTAAGTACGGCTTTTCAATAAAATTAAAAACACTTTCAACTTCAGAGGTTAAAGTATCAGAAGAAGTAAGCAATGAGATGTCTGAATACACGTGTGCTGTTCCCTCATGAAAGTTACCGGTTCCAATGTGAGCAAAGCATCGTTCTACGCCTTCGTATTTTGCTTTGATTAAGATGAGCTTGCTGTGTATTTTCAATCCAGGAACACCCAAAACAAGTTTCACTCCTTCATCCGTTAAAACCTTGGCCCATTGCAAGTTAGCCTCTTCATCAAACCGGGCTTGAAGCTCAATAACCACTACTACTTCTTTACCATTTTTTACGGCATTTATGAGTGCATTAATGATTTTTGAATCTTGAGCCAACCGGTAGAGCGTAACTTTTATAACCCGAACTTTGGGAGAAATAGCTGCTTCACGCAGCATGTCGATCACATAATCAAAAGATTGATATGGGTAATGCAAAAGCACATCCTTTTTAAGCAAAACTTGTAAAATACTTGAAACGTGATCCAGATCTTTGTGGCGCACCAGTGGATATTTTGTGTATTCCAACTTTGAGCTTCCAACATTTGGAAACTTCATAAAATCTTTGAAGTTGTGATACCTGCCCCCGCCTAGTATGTTATCATCTTGTGTTATTTTCATCCTTTTGAGCAAGTAATTAACACTCGATTGTGGCATGTTCTTATCATAAATAAACCGAACAGGGTCTCCTTTTTTACGCTTTTCTATGCTCTTTCTAATTTTGTCGTAAAAGCCTTGAACGATGTCGTCATCGATGTCGAGTTCGGCATCACGAGTAATTTTAAAAACGTGGGCGTGAATGAAGTTGTAATTAAAAATGCTGAATATGCGTTGGAGGTTTGCTCGAATAACATCATCCAAGTAAATGATAAACTTTCTTCCATTGCTTTGTGGCAAAACTAAAAATCTACCCAAACTGGCGGATGGAATTTCGATTAAGCTGTACTGAATGATTTTGGGCTTCTCTTGCATCCCAAATTGCACAAAAAGGTAGTTGGCATCATCATGGAGGTAAGGAAACTTTTTAAGATTGCTCACCATTATGGGAACTAAAACCGGCTCAACCTGATTGATGTAATAGTTATGAACAAACGAAACTTGCTCGGGTGTAAGCTCATCTTCATCGGCAATAAAGATGTTTTCCTTTTCCAACTCGTCAATAATTCTGACATAGCAAGCATTAAAGGCTGCCTGCTGTCGCACGACGGTTTCATGAATTTGATTCATGATTATTTGTGGAGAATCTGGAAGAAATATTTTGTTCTTTTTGTGAAGCTTTACCAATCTTCGGATGGTGGCCACACGTACTTTAAAAAATTCATCAAGATTATTAGAAAAGATTCCAAGAAATCGCATTCGCTCAACCAGTGGGTTTCTGGTATCTTCGGCTTCTTGCAATACCCGTTCATTGAACGACAACCAGCTTACTTCGCGGTTGATTTTGTTAGATGTCATACGTTTCTGTGAGCGTTATACCAAAGGGGTTTAGTAATTTAATAAGTACGAAATAGACCCTCTAAACGAAGTTGCTCGACCCGATGCACTGCTAATTACGCCGTTGTGAAGAATGGGCTGACCGTATCGGTTTAAATAATATGTTTCTAACTGACCAACCCCGTATTTAAGATTAATCTCCACTGGGTAATATCCTCTCCAGAAGTGAATTCCAAGCGAAACCACCGGTTGCACCCATGCTCTATTCACGGCTCCTCCCTCTTCGTCTACTTGATCCATTCGAATTAAGCCCGTTTTATTCATTTCCAAGCCAACACCAATAGATATTCCATAATCCTTCTCAGATCGATATGTAGAACCTGAACCAAGATAAAGCTTTGCCATTAATGGAATTTGAATTGATCCAATACCAATAACACCGTTTACATCTTTGTTAAGAGGGTAGGAATTTCCTACACCCAACGAAAATGGCATGCTCACGGCAAAGGCCGAATTATCGCTCAATTCTCGTAAGTTAAAGCGAGGCTCAAGGCCAATGCTGAACAAGTTAATATTACCCGTTTGCGATGGAATTTCTGCATATTCTGCGAGAAGGCTGCCATCGGGCTGCGGAATATAATTTCCCGTTGGGCCTCGTTCAATTCGAACTGGGGATGTTGTATAATCCAGATAGGTGGTAGAATGAAACGACATGAAAAAGTATTCGTTCAAATCTTTTTCCTCCGTTTGTGAAAACCCATACATGGATGAGGCCAGTAGTAGAAATGTGAGTATTGAATATCTTTTTTTCATATGTCCACTATTTAAATTTAACATCTTAATTGATCGAGCTTTGTGTGGGACTCGATGTTGGCCTGTTCAAAAATAACAAATAAGCTTATCGATTGATTTTAATATCCGTAAATTTTTTACCGATTTTATCTGGTTTATCATTAAAACCTAACAAAAGAAAAACTCCAAACAATACCATACCCATTTGTCGCTCCAACACTGATTCGAGTAAAAAACTAGTTGCAAAAACCACTGTAATAGCCAAGAGGTATGAATTGTTCCATCCTTTTACTAGGCCAATTACACACAAAATTAAAAGCAATAATGGAGCCACGAAGCCGTGTTTTGCAAAGCTCTCCAAAAACTGATTGTGTGGCCCAATCCTATTTTCGGGATAAAGCGTTGTGTTATCATCTTCATACTGCTTTTGAAGTGCTTGCTCAAATCCAACACTTCCCACGCCAAAAATCCAATTTTCTCGAGCAAAATGCCATGTTGTTTTATAGGCTTCAATGCGCATGGCCATCGATTTATAATTAATGTCTTGACCGCTCAATGTTGCGTTAAAATCTTCTTTAGTATTTGTAAATTTATTTTGAAATCCAGGAGAAAATTGATAAAAAAGGAGGACTAATCCGCTAAATATCAACACACTAACCCCTACCACTTTGACGCGGCCAGTTTTGAATATGTACCAAAATAGAATTGCAAAGCCCGAGGCATAAAATGACAATAAGCCCGTTCTGGAAACCAAGATATGCAAACAAATGATTTGAATAATTAACAAAACAATCCACAGAGCAGTGTATGAACTCCTTCTCGAAAAGTAGGCGGAGGTCCAGCATGTTACCGCTAAGGTAATTCCAAAATAAATATGATGAACCTTGGCCAGAATAGGGATGTGCTTAGAGTGCAATAGTTGTTCATTAATCTGCTCAAAATGTAGAAAATAACTAACAACACTCACAACGGCCACGGCAGTAATTGTTATAACAAAGCTTAAAATTATGAAATGAAATTCGCGCGATTGATATGAAGTATTCTTAAACCTCAACATGTATATTGGAACAATCAGCAACGGAAGCTTTAACAACCACTCCTTGCTTAATTGATCGAAATCTCCTCTGAACACTTCCAACAAAAGCATGCCAAACAAGATGGCAAGAATTATTACTACCGGCTGAAACCGGGCTTTGGAAAAATGGCCCAACCACACATCGGCTAAGATCGACAAAAGCATGGTTGTTAGGCCAATAGAAACCACCGCTGGTGAAAATACCAAGGCTTGCAGCGTAATGAATAACGGTACAAAGTGAAGTTTTTGTTGCGTATTTAGCTTATTGACCAAAACTAACTTCTACCACTTTGTTTTGTTGAAGACCAATATATTTTATTGCAGCATCCGATAGTTTAATCATATTGCTTTGGTTGGCATCCATGGTGTGATTAGCAATCACTTTAACAAATACTGCCTTCTTATTTTCGGGATTCGTAACCATTACAGTAGTGCCTATTTCGGCACTGTGATGAGAACACACTCGGCCTTTACCACCGTCGTCTTCCGTATAGAGGATCCAAGATCCTTTTTCCCAAATTTTATCAAAATCATAGTCTTCAATATGCTCAACCTTTCGTTCATAACTACTCGTTTTAACGGTCGTTTCTTCAACCATCTCAGTTTTTTTTCGATCGTTTTTCTTCGATTTCTCAGATGCAGCAGTTTTTACTTCTTCAAGTTCGTTTTCAAGTTTTTCAATTTTTTCTTCCGTTTTAGCAATGGCTACTTTTTGTGCCTCTTTTTCGTCACCCATAACAGGAATCATCAAAGCTTGTCCAATCGTTAAATCGTTGGATGGCAAGCTGTTTAAATTCTTTATTATTTCGACGGTTGTATTGTGCTTTGTGGCTATAGAAAATAAGGTTTCACCCGCCATAACAGTATGGTATTTGGCAGAAGTAGTTTTCGTATAGCCAGGAGTTACTTCTTTGGTAAACGTAGGTTTGCGATCCTCGGCAAAGTATTCCTTTACCACTTTATCCTCTTTAGAAGCAGTTTGCTTGGTTGGCACCAAGATAATTTGATCGACGTACAACATCTTATCCGAACCCGGGTTGGCGGTTACGATATCCGCTAGTGGAACGTTGTATCGGCGACTGATGGCATACAAACCTTGCGACTTTTCCACTTTGTGCATAATGTACACTTTACCATTTTTCACAGTGGTGCCTGTAGAGTCTTGAACGGCTGCCATAGGTTGTGTATATGCCAACATGGTCAATGCCAATGCTGAAAGAAATATTTTAAGTCTCATACGTTTTATTTTTTGTGCTTACTACTACATGCAAAACACCTAGTATACAAAAATATTGCGGCGACTTCTTATTTTTAGGGTAATTTGCATAAAGAAATACCATGCTCACACCCATACTGTTAAGTAAATGAAACACAATATTATACAAACCGTGCTTACCTTTCTGCTATTCTCATCTTCGATTTGCTATGCTCAAAACAAAAAGGTAGTTATATGTGAAATTAAAGAAGACATAGCACCTACCACTACTCGCTTACTTGAAAAGACCCTTTTAGCTGCGCAAGAAGCTGAGGCAGATTTGGTAATATTAGACATAGATACGTATGGGGGATTGCTTACCGATGGAGATTCGATGCGAAAAATGATTCTGAACAGTTCGATTCCGGTGGATGTCTACATCAATAAAAATGCAGCATCGGCAGGTGCCCTAATCTCGATTGCTTGCAGAAACATATACATGGGAAAGGGGGCATCCATTGGATCCGCCACTGTAGTAACGGATGATGGATCGAAGGCCCCAGATAAATACCAGTCGTACATGCGCTCTATTATGCGCTCAACCGCCGAAAGCCATGGGAAATTCACGATTGTTACTCAAGGAGATACGGTTATTAAATATCGTCGAAACCCAGACATAGCCGAAGCCATGGTTGACCATAGAATCGTTATTCCAGGCATCGTCGACAGCGCTCAAATCTTGGCATTTAGTACCGAAGAAGCCATTGCGAATGGATATTGTGAAGGCGAAGTGAGTGGCATTTCCGACATATTAAAAGCAAACAAACTCGTTAACGCCAAAGTGATTAAGATTGAAAAATCAACGGTCGACAGCATTGTGGGTTTTTTGTCCAGCCCGGGTATACGCGGTGCGCTCATCATGTTCATTTTTTGGGGAATTTTCTTCGAGATCCGAACGCCCGGCATTGGATTTCCTTTGGCAGCAGCAGGGATTTGTGCCTTGCTTTACTTTGCACCTCTTTATCTGGATGGCTTAGCGGCTAATTGGGAAATACTTCTTTTTTTCTTGGGGCTTATATTACTTGCCTTGGAAGTATTTGTTATTCCCGGCTTTGGAGTGGCTGGAATTACCGGAATAGTGCTTACTGTAACCAGTTTAATCTTAAGTTTAATTCGCAATTCAAACTTTGATTTTTCCAACACAACCGGCGCAGAAGTACAAAGTGCGCTCACGGTTGTTTTTGTGAGCTTAGTTGCCTTTGTTGGTGGCTTGTTCATTTTTGGAAAGGGATTTGCAAATTCTCCGTTGTCGAAGAAGTTGGTTCTTCTAGACACCTTAAAAGATGCTCGAGTGGGAGGAAACGCGATGGCAAGCACATCCAGTTTAATTGGAATTTCTGGCGTTGCACTCACGTCGCTGCGACCCCTTGGAAAGATTAGAATTGGAGAAGACGTGGTTAACGCAAAGAGCAGCGGTGAATTTATATCGGAGGGTTCCGAAATACTCGTTATTGGTAAAGAATTGGGATATTGGGTAGTTGAAAAGTCAACCCTAGTATGAAGATTTTAATAATACGTTTTAGCTCCATTGGAGACATTGTATTAACAACACCTGTGCTTCGTTGTATGGCGCAACAGCTGCCAGGCGTTGAACTGCATTTTATTACAAAGGCCAACTACGCCAGTTTATTGAATCACAACCCATACGTCTCGCACGTTCACCTTTATCGAGGAAATATAAAGGACAACGTTAAACAACTTCAAAAACTCAATTTTGATTTGATTATTGACCTTCATAACAACTTGAGATCCAGAATATTAAGTTTTCAATTGAGCTCTAAAGTTTACCGGTTTAACAAAATTAACTGGCATAAGTTTAAGGCCGTCCGTTTCAAGATGAAGTCTCTGCCCGATGTACACATTGTAGATCGCTACCTAAAAACCGTCGAACCCTTGGGCGTGGCTAATGATGATCAAGGCTTGGATTATTTTATGGATGCTGGCACGCATTTACCGCCTAAACTCAAAGAAGTTTCCCACGATACCTGGGTGTATGCCATTGGTGGTCAACACGCAACGAAGAAACTGCCATCCAAAAAAATCATTGAGCTGTTGGCACAAATTCCCAACCAGGTTGTTTTAATTGGAGGAAAGGAAGATGCCGACACGGGTAAACAAATTGCGAAAAAGGCCGTAAACGCCATTAATTTTTGTGGAAAGCTAAGCATAGATCAAAGCGCTCTGCTCATTTTGAAGACTAAACAGCTCATTACACACGATACAGGTATGATGCACATTGGTGCGGCATTAGGGGCTAAAATCGTTTCGATATGGGGCAACACCATCCCTGAATTTGGAATGCAACCCTATCAACCTCATTCGAGCAAAGGAAGAGCTAAGATGTTTGAGGTTTCAGGCTTATCGTGCCGGCCTTGTTCTAAAATTGGATTCGATGAGTGTCCAAAAGAGCATTTTGATTGTATGAATAAACAGGATCTAACTCGAATAGTAGAAGCCATAAACGAAGTTTAAGCTTCGGTATTTTCAACTTTTTTGGCAGGAATAAAAACAGAAGCCAAGATACTCAACAGCAGAATTCCTGCAACGATGGCTAAAGAAACTTGGTTTGTCATTCCCAATACTTCCACCAAATAATGGTGAAACAACATTTTTATTCCAATAAATGACAGCAAAACTCCCAAGCCTAATTTCAAAAAGCGAAAGAGATGTACCACGTTCGAAAGCACAAAGAACATGGAGCGCAGGCCCATGATGGCAAAAATGTTAGAGAAGAATACAATGTATGGGTCCTTGGTAACAACAAAGATGGCAGGAACCGAATCTACCGCAAAAATTAAGTCGGAGAATTCGATAACCAGCAACACGATAAAGAGGGGTGTAATCCACAATCTTCGATCTTTTCGGATGAAGAAGTTTTCTCCAACATACCGAGGAAATACTGGAAAGAGTCTTCCAGCGAGCTTAACAATTGGATGATTTTTCTCATCAATTTCTTCTTCCTTATCACCTTGAATGATAATTTTAACCCCGCTGTATAGCAAAAACGCTCCAAAAACATACAAGATCCAGCTAAATTGTTGGATGATGGCGGCACCCAAAAAGATGAAGATAAACCGCATAACCAAAGCCCCCAACACACCCCAAAATAACACGCGTTTATAATAGCGCTCTCGCACCCCGAAGGTTTGAAATATCAACAGCATAACAAAGATGTTGTCGACGCTTAAGGCATATTCGATAAAGTAGCCCGTTAAATACTCCAAAGAAAGGTTGTGATTGTATTGAATAATTAGTTCATCAAAAGACTGGTTACCCACCTTGATGGGATGATGAAACTTTTGAATAGTGTATTTGAGCTGGTCGAGGTCCGTAATTCCATGTATCCAGTCTCCATGGGTACGAATTAAAGCGTAAAATCCCAGCGCACAGGCCACCCATACCATGGTCCAAATCATTGATTCTTTGAAAGTTACAACTTTGTTTTCTTTCGAAAGTATGCCCAAATCGAGCAACAACGCCAATAGAATGAAGAGTAAAAACAAGCTAAAAAATATAAGCTCATTAGATCGAATTGCCAGAAAAATACTTGGGAATACCATTGTTTAATGGGGCGCAAAAATACACTTTGCTACATATACATACATTAAATGTTTATAACCCTAAAACCTACTTTTTTGAATTGGGGCAATAGGATTAATTTTGAAGACGTATTACATAGACATGAAAGTAAAACATATCCTTCTCTTCTTTCTTTGTTCAATTGCTTTTTATTCATTTGCTCAACGAGGCAAAAAGGTGGGCTTTGAAAGTCTGGAAAAGCAAGGTGATTTGTATTTGTACAAAGACGTACCTTTTACTGGCATCAGTGTATTAATGTATCCCAGTAAAAGAAGATGGCAAGAAATTGAATGGCAAAACGGCAAGATCGATGGGTTTTTTCGCACCTGGTTGGAAAACGGAAACCAATATCAAGACGTACAATATAAGGCTGGAGTGCGGCATGGTTCGTATAAAACTTGGCACGAAAACGCCAAACCCGAAATAGTTGCCAACTACGTTAACGGTAAAAAAGATGGGCCATTTAAAGCATATTACAAAAACGGGATGCGGCAAAAGGAGGCCACCTATGTAAATGGTCTTGAAGATGGACAAATGGTAATTTATTTTCCAAACGGACAGCGAGAACAAGTTGCCCTTATGAAAAACGGCCAACCAGAAGGATTAACCAAGTCGTACAATGCAGAAGGTGTGTTGCGCAAGGAAGTGAATTATGCCAACGGACTCCGGCATGGTCAAAGCATCGTTTATTTTAATACGGGCAGCATTGGCGAAACATCGAATTATGTTGATGGTTTTTTGGAAGGAAAGAAACTAACCTATACCTCTGATGAAAAGCTACTTACAGAAGAAAATTACGTAAAAGGTCTACGTCACGGCGCCAGTATTAAATACGACTTTAATGAATTAAAGTTGGAAGAGACCCATTACAAACACGGACTGAAACACGGAAGCTATACTCGTTGGGAAAACCACATCGTTGACACCAAAGGAGAATATGAGGAAGATCTTAAAACAGGTCCATGGATCGAAAATGGGACTAATGAAAAGGCGAAATCAACCGGAACATACAGAGAAGGAAAAAAAACTGGACCATGGATTATTGGCGAAACTCCTTTATTTGGTAAGCAGGAAGGTAGTTTTATTGACGGCATAAAAGATGGGCTTTGGACGGTTTATGACCATAAGGACAAGAAAATACGCGTAGAAAAGTGGCAAAATGGCACCTTGGTAAGCGTTGTTGAATAATTTACTGAAGCGGTTGCAAATCATTGGGGCTTCAGCTACATTTGGGCAAAATTAAAAAAGAATAAAAATGAAAAAATCAACCATACTCTTTGGTTTAGTATTCACATTGTTTATCTCCGTTACCAGCTGTAAAGATGATGCAGCCCCTTCAGGCTCTTCAGAAAAATCAACTGGACTAATGAAAGATGCCGACAAGGCTAAGTTGTTCGACAAAGTTTGGTATTCTACAAGCTCTTCTGGCGGCATCGAGCACGAATTCTTAACGGATGGAACTTTTCGATTGAGCGTTTCGTTGGAAGGCCGATGGACTTGGGTAAACAACAGCGATACCATGGACATTTTGGATTATACAAACACGCGATACAAGTACGTATTCAAGTCTATAGGAAGTTCTACAATGAGTTACTCCTCGAGCTTTGACGGGTATAAGAATACCTACGACATGCGCGATACTGAGTAATTATCCTGACAAATTATCCGAATTATATTTTGGCATCATTTTGTATGCTTACCTCGTAAGTTTCTTACACTTTGTGGGGAATTTACCTTTAACGAAGATCATAGATCATGTTTAATAAAATAGTTAAAAGCTTAGGCGGTTTATTTGGAAATAAGGCTGACCGAGATTTAAAAAGTCTAACTCCTTATGTTGAGCAAGTTGCCAGTCATTTTAAGGGATTGACTAGCCTAAGCAATGACCAACTGAGAGACAAAACCGATGAATTCATTGGTCGAATATCTGAGCATTTGTCGCACATAGATGATGAGATTTCCGAATTAAAAAAGAACATTAAATCGGCTAAAGTTGAAGCCATCGAAGATAAAGAAGCTTGGTATTCCCGAATTGACGAGTTGGAAGCAGACCGAGATAAAGAGCTTGAAGTTGTGCTCGATCAAATTCTTCCAGAAGCTTTTGCCGTAGTTAAAGAAACTGCTCGGAGGTTTACAGAAAACGATGAATTAGAAGCCATTGCTACCGACTATGACCGAGACCTGGCTGCCGCCAAAGACAATATTGTAATACGAGGTAATAACGTAATTTATAAAACTTCGTGGGATGCCGCTGGAGCCACCGTAAATTGGAACATGGTGCATTACGATGTTCAGCTCATTGGTGGTGTGATTTTACACCAAGGCCAGATCGCCGAGATGGCAACTGGGGAGGGTAAAACCCTCGTATCCACCTTACCCGCGTATTTAAACGCCTTGGGTAAACGAGGAGTGCATATCGTTACAGTAAATGATTACTTAGCACGTCGAGATTGTGAGTGGAATGCTCCGATTTTTCAGTTTCTAGGTTTAAAGGTGGATTGCGTTGATTACTATCGACCACACAGTCCAGAGCGACGTCAAGCATATTTAGCAGACATTACCTATGGAACCAACAACGAATTTGGTTTTGACTATCTGCGCGACAATATGTCACACCGGCCCGATGAGTTAGTTCAGCACAAGCACCACTACGCAATGATCGATGAGGTGGATTCTGTGTTAATCGATGATGCTCGAACTCCATTGATCATCTCAGGTCCCACCGCAAAAGGCGATCAGCATGAATTTGGAGAATTAAAACCTCGAATTCAGAAATTGGTTGATGCGCAGAAAAAATACCTCGGAACGGCTTTAACAGATGCAAAAAAATTCTTAACGGAGGGCAAAGAAAAGGAAGCCGGCATGCTTCTGTTCCGTTACCAACGTGGTTTGCCAAAGAGCAAACCTCTCATCAAATTCTTGGGCGAGCAAGGCATGAAAGCCCTGGTTAACAAGACAGAGAACATTCACCTTGCCGATCAGCAGAAAGAAATGCACTTGGTTGATGCCGAGTTGTACTTTACGATTGATGAAAAAAACAACCAGGTTGAATTAACTGATCAAGGCATTGATTTTATTACAAAGAGTGGCGAAGACACCAGCTTTTTTATCATTCCCGACGTTGGTGCTGAAATTGCCGACTTAGAAAAAGGTGAGCTAAATACCGATGAGAAGAAGATTCGGAAAGACGAGCTCTTGCGAGATTTTTCCATAAAGTCGGAGCGCATTCACTCCATCAATCAATTGTTAAAGGCCTATACGCTTTTTGAACGAGATATTGAATACATCATTCAAGATAACAAGATTAAGATTGTTGATGAACAAACCGGTCGGGTTATGGATGGCCGTAGATACAGCGATGGTTTGCACCAAGCCATCGAAGCCAAAGAAAACGTAAAGGTTGAAGCCGCAACGCAAACCTTTGCCACAGTTACTTTACAGAACTTCTTTAGGATGTATCACAAACTTTCGGGTATGACGGGAACGGCAGAAACGGAAGCGGGAGAATTCTGGGAAATCTACAAGTTGGATGTTACCGTAATTCCTACCAACAGACCCATTGTACGAGATGATCGAGATGATTTGGTTTATAAAACAACCCGCGAAAAATTTAATGCTGTAATCAATGCCATTGGAGATTTGCAAGAACTGGGCAGACCCGTTTTAGTGGGTACCACATCGGTTGAGGTTTCAGAGACCCTCAGCAGAATGTTGAGCATGCGAAAGATTAAACACAATGTGTTAAATGCCAAGCAGCACCAACGTGAAGCAGAGATTGTTGCCGAAGCCGGTCATTTAAAGGCGGTTACGATTGCCACGAACATGGCTGGAAGGGGAACCGACATTAAGCTGAGCAAAGAAGTTCTAGCCGCCGGTGGTTTGGCTATACTTGGTACAGAACGTCACGATTCTCGTCGGGTTGACCGTCAGTTGCGTGGACGTGCTGGACGACAAGGAGATCCAGGTTCATCGCAATTCTTTGTTTCGTTGGAAGATGACTTGATGCGCAAGTTTAACAGTGAGCGCGTGGTAAAATTAATGGATCGAATCAGTTACGAAGAAGGTTTTGAACTGCAACATCCACTGCTTACCAAAAACATTGAGCGATCGCAGAAAAAAGTTGAGCAGAATAACTTTGGTGTACGAAAGCGTTTACTGGAATACGACGATGTAATGAACAAGCAACGAGAAGCAGTGTACAGTCGTAGAAGGCATGCCTTGTTTGGCGAACGTCTTTCTGTAGACATCAACAATGCCTTGTACGATTGGGTAGAAGATCAAGTATTGGAAGCGCAGGAGCACTCTGATTATGAAGGCTTTAAGCTGGAATGTTTGCGTGTGCTGGCGGTAGAACCTACCATTACTCAAGAAGAGTTTATTGGGAGTGGTAAAAATGCCGTTCAAACGGTGTTTGAAGATTTATCGGCTCAATACATCCAAAAAAATAAGTTTATAAAAGATCAAGCCGTTCCGGTTCTAAATCAAATACGCAGAGATCGAGGTAATCAGATCATAAACATTTTGGTTCCTTTTACGGATGGGCAAAAGCAAATCGATGTTTCGGCTAATATGACCGAATGCATTGATTCGGAAGGTGCGGAGCTAATTGATGCGTACGAACGCATGGTGAGTTTGGCTATTTTAGATGATAACTGGAAAGAGCACTTGCGAGAATTAGATGATCTAAAACAAGCTTCAAACAATGCCTCGGTTGAACAAAAGGATCCATTATTGATCTATAAGTTGGAATCATTTAACTTATTTAAGACCATGGTTGCTCGCTTAAACACCGAGATTTTATCCACTTTATTCCGCGGTTACATTAAAGATCAAGATCCCGATTCGGTAAAAGAGGCAAGAGATGTTCAACGACGACCTGAAAATGTTAGGACCAGTCGTACCGATGTGATTGGAGGAGGTCCTTCTCAAGGCGCTCGGCAACCAGAAGCTCAGGCCGTTCAGCCCGTTCGTTCTGAGAAGAAAGTTGGACGGAATGATGCCTGCCCTTGTGGAAGTGGAAAAAAATATAAGAAGTGCCACGGAGTCAATGCGTAATTTTGAGTCGAATACAACGTTTATAGTTTAATGTCAAGAATACGCTTTCATCATCTTCTTCTTTGTTTTGGTGCTCTTTTATTTGGAGTAAATACCGCTTTAGCCCAGGATGGCAAGGTCGTTATTCTAAACAATGAACGGGTTGATGAACAAGTAAACCAAAAGGTTTCAAACAATGATACCATTGTGCTAACCGGTTATCGAATCCAACTTTACTTTGGTTCCGACCGAGAGGACGCCATGAAGATGAAGCAAAAGTTTTTATCCATTTATCCCGAGTTGGCGGTTTCTGCGTACGTAGATTATTTTCAGCCCAGTTGGAAGTTGCGCGTAGGAAATTACTACCGCAAAATAGATGCGCAAGCCTTTATGATGGAACTTCAATCGCATTTCGACAGCGTGTTTTTAGTGCGCGACAAGATTGAGTTGCCGCAGCTGATTGTGAAGGAGCAGGAATAGTTAATCTCCATCTTCTGTACTTGGAAAGAAGACTTTCACAGATAAATGATTTACGTCGAATTATGTATCCAAAACTGAACAAGTCTTCAATCGTTTAAATTCAACATCTATTAAATGTATCCAGCTTGTATATATTTTAGTGTTGGATGAAAATTTACAACAATTTACATGAGCATTTCTTTAACAACACATCACAATAAGAACCTGAGTTCGATTCATATTTTGAATTTTAAAAGATTAATCGAACTCAGGTTCAGAGGTTTCGCCTTCACTGTGTGTTGGATGATTTTTGAGAACAACAGGGCTAAAAGGCACCGTTGTTCGAGACGTTGGGACTTGTGGCTAACTCGCTCTTTTACAGAACTTTGCACGAATATCTCTCAATTCATTTGCAGTGATGGTCTATCGATTTGATTTATAATCACCATCCTTTACAATAGATTATTCCAAAATTTATATTCATTAATATGAGATATATCCTTGATATATAGTGAATTGCACGCAATCCAACGCTTTATCATTCTCGATAAAAATTCTATATTTCCAAAAACAAAAAAGTCATGCACAACTACATCCTCCTTAAAGTCTCAATCCTTGTTCTCATGGTTGCTGGAATCCAAGCTTGTAAGAGCCGTAAACCGGCTACCAATGCCAAAGAACCCGCCAAAGTATCGTATCAAAACTCCATCAAATCCATCATAACAGCAAAGTGCATCTCCTGCCACGCTGGGCCAAACCCTGCTGCCAAAATCAACCTCACCACCTATGCCTCGGTTCGTAAACAATCGGAAGAAGGCGAATTGCTAAAACGCATAAACGATGTTCAAAAACCCATGCCTCCAGGTGGCGATTTGATGAATGAAAATCTTCGAACTATCATTGCCAATTGGGCCACAGATGGATATCTTGAAGTTGGTACCGAGGATGTTGTTATTCCTTGAAAACTTGAATAGACCATGAACAATGAATGATTGAGCGTGCTACATTATTTACTGTTTCTTTCATCTGGGCTCCCTTTACCATCATAAACTGGATTTAATATATTAACTTAGAAAAAAAATATTAAAGATGAAGACTACAAGATTAATCGGAATTCTACTGGTTGCAGCTAGCTTAGCCATTGGTTATCTAGGCTTCAATAAATTAAATAACAGCATCAAAGAAGTGAGCCTCTTAGGGTTAAAAATTGATGCCACCGATGAATCTGGTCAGGATGAAGGCTATGTTTATTTAGGAGTTGCCATCTTTATTTTTGTTGGGGGCGTGTATTTAATAAAACCTCGAAAATAAATCGCATTCCATTCCATGGATCCAAAAATGGATTGATTTGATGCATTGGCAACAAATCAAATCGGTGTTGGTATATGGTTCATGGTTAAAAATTAAAACTCCATCATATGAAACGAATCGTGCTACTCATTTGCTTATCCATGTTCTTTTTGGGATGCAACAATCGACCCAATAAAGAAAGTCGTATTCAAAACTTAGAAACCCAAATACTGGAAACGAAAATCGTTATCAATAAACTCAAAATCAGCGTTCAAGCACTGGAAGTTCAAAATGCTCAACTGAAAAAAAAGGTAGACGAGCTTGAGAAAAAGTGACCTTATTTTTGAATGATGAAGAATAGATGATGGAGAATGGAGATTGAAAAATTTAAAGCACAATTATTATCCTATCATTTGCCTCCAAACAACAACTTCATATAAAACCTTGGGTCACGGAACTTGCTTCGCAAATCAACGTTTTCGAACATGGCCGTTAACAGGGCACTGAATTCTTTGTTTCGCCGACCCTTGTTTACCACAAAATTGAATAAGAAAGGATACTTAACCATGCGTTGCAACTTATGACTCATGTTCAATTCTGGCCATAAGTGTTTGTAAACCAGTTGGTCGTATGAACCTAAACGATTCGAAGAAAAGTCATTTTCATTAAGTGCCTCTGCCGCAACATCAGCGGCGTACTTGGCCGAAATCATGGCATTGCCAATGCCTTCACCCGTAAACGGATCGATGATGGAGGCTGCATCGCCACAGATCATTAATCGATTTGAAGAGATTTGTCTTTTCTTCGACCCCATCGGCAATCCCCAACCTTTTACATCATCAATCATCTTGGCATTCTTAAAACGCTTCGAGATTTCGGGGTGATTGGCTATGATGTTGTTGATTTCCTTTTTTAGATTTACCTTTTTACGAGAAACTTCCTTACTCAACATACCTATTCCAACGTTTACTCGATTGTTGGGCATTGGAAAGATCCAAAAATATCCCGGCAACACATCCTTAATAAAATGCAATTCAATGTATCCTTCTGGGTGTAAATCAGCTACGTTTTCGAAATACATGCGCAAACCTGCACTGTAGTGTGCAAGCTCCATTTCAATTCCCACCGATTTAGCAATCTTCGAATGTGCTCCACTGCAATCTATGAGGAGTTCAGCTTCAATCACATCTCCATTTGAACAAACTACCTTGCTACCGGTCTTACTTATTTCAAAATCAACCACCTTGCTTCCTGTTTTGGTTGTGCAAAACTTGGATACAGTATGCGTAAACATGAAAGAATCAAAATCCATCCGAGTGGCAATAAAACCAGGGGCTTGATCATCGGCGTTTCGTGTAGTTTTAAAGGGAACATCCAGCTTTTTGCCGTTGGGGGCAACAAAGGAAATACCCCAACTTGGAAGAAATTGGTCCGTTATAGTTGAAAGTTCTGGAACCAATTCAGGCTTAATCCGATTGAGCACATAAACCACCTTCCCACTCAAGGCATCGCCACAAATTTTATCTCGCGGAAACGTTGCCCGATCTAATAATACGTGATCAACCTTGTGCTTAGACAACCCCATAGAAGCTGCGCTTCCAGCTGGCCCCGCTCCTATAATACAAACCTTGGTTTTTATGATTTCCGCCACTCGTTCCATTTCTGAGGGCAAAAATTGCTTTTTATCCCTTATAAGCAACGAAAAATTTACTGTTTTACCAATCGAAAATGATAGCGATCTTGGCCTAGTACGCCTCGAATAAAGTAAACTCCTTGGCTAAGTTCAGAAATATCAATTGAACTTCCAGGTGTTACAAAGCTTTCTTTTGCCAAAAGCCCGTTTACCGTATAAATCTGCACATACATTTCATTGGTTAACCCTTTAAAAGATATATGTTGAGATGCTGGGTTCGGATATAGAATCAAATCATTTTTATAAACCACATCCTTCACTCCTACCTTGTTACAAGCTTCACCACCCAACATGAGCTGTATGCCACCTCTTGAGGTTCCAACAAGTACATCCGGTATTCCATCGCCATTTAAGTCGGCAATAGTGGGGTGCGCCATGGCCCCAAAATCGTAGTTGTGGCAATTGGGTTGAATGGATGAAGTGTTTAAGTTTTCAAGTTTCTGGAAATTTTTTAGGTTATTTAAACGTATGTTTCGATACAGATGAATATCGCCATCGCCGTTTCCAACAATAAACTCTGGATCACCATTACCGTCTAAATCCATGATTTGCGGAGTACTATAACCAAAATTCGAAGGAATTAGGGTGTCGTAAAACTCGCCTTTATCAAAATCGTAGTATTGATATAAAATGAGTCTATTGGCAAGTACATCACCAAAGGTATCCGATTCAAGCACAAAATCAGGTGTTGACGTGCTGGAGTTGTTTTTATAATAAAACGTATTGCCACCCTCATGTCCAACCAATAAGTCCACGTTGCCATCTCCATCAACATCTGCAACATGCGGAGCGCTCGAGCCATCGGTTTGGATGTTAAAGCTGTTTTTGGCTACCAAAGATGCCTTAGCCCTTATACCAGAACCTGTAAGGTTGTAAAGCAATAAGGTGCCGTTTATCTCTCCTACAATTAGTTCGGCTTTGCCATCTTTATTGATATCGGCAAAACATGGCCGCAATTTTTGGATGGAATCCTTTTCCAATTCCAAAAAGTCGTTCGCCGCCATTTGATAAATCGCTTTATTCTTATCGCCAATGTTTTCGAAAAGTACCAGTCGGTCATGTCGATCGCCCGTTATACCCCAGTCTCCATTGGTTGCAATCACCAAATCTTGGTCGCCATCTCCGTCCATATCATAAAAGGTTGGAGCCGTGTGAGACCCAAAATCAATGATGTCATTCACTAAAAAGGCACTGTCTTCAAACTGAAAGATTGGCTTATTATTTTTGCCTAAGTTACTGTAATACAACAGGTTGCCTGTTTCTCTAAAAAAACCACTCGACTTATCCGTGTAATTAACAGAGACAAGTAATTCTTTGATTCCGTCATCATTTACATCTTGGTAAAACGGGGCCGGAAAAATGTTTACATAGACCGGTTTGTTGTAATTCGGGAATGTAGCATCGTAGCCAATCATCGTGTCTTGAACCGTTCCTAAATCCTGCCTACCGTTCTTTAAGTAAATGAGGTTTCCAAAGCCAGCGTTGCCAATTATCAGATCCATGTCGTTGTCTTCATCACCATCTAATAAGAGCAATGTTGATCCACCTGCATGTTTTTTCAACTTTCGGAAACACCATTGTGATCTCTTTAAGATAACTGTATCGTTGCCTTCACCTTCCAAAAAATCACCCCAACAGAAATCCGCTTCAATAAATTCGGGCTTTCCTATGGGCAGCGAATGGTCGGCTGTCATGTTGCGAAATAGCGTAATTCCATCGCCAAACTTTTGCAAGGTAAGAAAGTCAATATCCCCATCTCCATCTACGTCTTCGATGGCTGGAATATTGGCTCGATCGCAATACAAATCACTCGAATCGAGTGGGGCGTCGTTAAAGTTGTAGGCGCGTAAAGCGTGAGTTACTGTATCGAAATGAACGTATTTATCTCCCGGTTGTGTTACGTTGTTGTACAGCGATACGCTTCCATTGTACGCTTCATTTTTGAACCATAGATCCGGCTTCCCATCTCCATCAAAATCTTTAAAAACCACCCAATCTGCAAATAATGGGAAAATGTTATCATATTCTGGTTGGTGTTTGTACGAGTCATCGGTTTGTTTGATTAGGCAAAGAACCTTACTCCCTGATCTGTCAAAAACAAAGAGGTCTGATTTGCCGTCGTTGTTAATGTCTACCGCGTAGAGTTGGGGCTGATTAAATCCGCCGGTTAGTGCATTCGTGATTACGTCCCCTTTCCCATTTCTAAATTCCAAGTCATTCGAAACTTTAAACGAAATACCTTGACCAAAAACTAGGCTTGAAAATAAGCATAAAGAACTGAGCGTTAAAATTTTGCGCATAATAAAATCGATGTAATTTGTAGACCCAAAAGTACGGGATTTCGTTGCATACGATGTCATATGGATTTCACTTTGCAGAATGTGTAGGATTCGAAAGAAAATGGTTTCTTTTGCATGAGTAATTCACGATGAACACTAAAGTATTTTACTCCATATTTATTCAGCAAAACCAAGCGTTTACAACCGATACACGCAAGGTTTCCGCAGGCGATATTTACTTCGCCCTAAAAGGAGCGAACTTTAATGGAAATACCTTTGCTCAACAAGCTTTGGATGCGGGCGCCGAATATGTGGTAGTTGACGAAGAAGTTGAAGTTAGCTCACCTACAAAAGTTGTGAAGGTGAATAACGTTCTTTCATTTATGCAAGCTCTGGCCACCCATCATCGTCGGCAGTTTACATGTCCAGTCTTGGCAGTAGGAGGCAGCAACGGTAAAACAACTACCAAAGAACTATTAACAGCCGTTCTTTCACAAAAATTTACCGTACATGCCACCCCAGGTAATTTTAACAACCACATTGGAGTACCAATATCCTTGTTGCAGGCGCCGTTGAATGCCAATTTTCTAATTATTGAAATTGGGACCAACAACTTTGGTGAAATCAAGTTTTTAAGCGAATTAGTGGAACCAAGCTGCGGATTGCTTACCAATATTGGAAAAGAGCATTTAGAAGGTTTTGGAGATATTGAAGGAGTAGCAAAAGAAGAAAGTGAGCTTTATAGCTATTTGCTCAAGTCGGGTGGTTTAACCTTTGTAAATGCCAACGATTCATACTTAATTCGTATGGCGCATCGCTTAAGCATCAAGCAATCGTACGGCGTTGACAAAGAGGGAATTGACTTCAACTTTACGCTAAACCAATCTTTTCCAAATGTAGTCTTATCGCATAATGATAATAAATACGAGGCTGCCATAAGCGGAGATCATAACGCACAAAACGTGGCGGCCGCCACAACCGTTGCCTTGCATTTTGGACTGAATTATTCTGAGATAAAAAAAGGTTTACAAGGTTACAAGCCCAGTAACAACCGTTCAGAAATACGCATTGTTGGCAGTAATACCTTTATACTGGATGCATACAATGCAAACCCTTCCAGCATGGAAGCGGCTATTAATGCTTTTGATCTTTTGAATCAATCCAATCGATTGGTTATTTTGGGTGATATGTTCGAAATGGGCAAAACGAGTGTTGAAGAACATAAACGCATTATTGAACTCTTATTAACTAAAAACGATCTTCCATTTATTTTGGCAGGATTGGCATTTCAAACAGCTGCACAATCATTTGATATTGAATCATTTAAAGATGTTGATGAAGTGATTGAAAATCTTAAATCCCAACCATTGCAAGATCATTGGATTTTGGTTAAAGGTTCGAGAGGTATGAAGATGGAGCGAGTTGTGGAAGCTTTTTGAATTGTGAATGTTGAATTTTGAATGTCGAATAGTGAACAAGATGTACTCAACTATCCGTAGTCTGAGGGGCTGGTTGTGCGGAAGGGACTACGAATCTTCTTTTAATTAATCCGTAGTCCCTAACGCTAAAGCCCAGCATCAGACTACGGATAGAGTTTTGTGCGGAAGGGACTACGGATTCGTTAAATTTTCATCCGTAGTCCCCTTCGCTATAGCCCTGCTTCAGACTACGGATAGAGTGCGTCCAACAATAAAACTTGAACTAAAAGAATAAATTTATATCTTTCAGGTATGTCAGATGGTGGATATAAAATAAGGAATCAGGAAGCCATTCACTTTATAACATTTGCTGTGGTTGGATGGATTGACGTGTTTACCAGAACAATCTATAAGGATATTTTGGTGGATGGCCTCAGATATTGTCAGGACCAAAAAGGGTTGACTGTTCACAGCTGGGTGATTATGACAAACCATGTTCATCTGATTATTTCGGCAAAAACGGGTCATGGTCTTAGCAACATTTTGAGAGACTTTAAAAAACATACTTCGGTTCAGGTTTTACGTGCCATTGAAGAAAATCCAAGTGAAAGCAGACGAGAGTGGATGCTTGCGCTTTTCCGGGAAGCTGGAAATGGAAATGTACGTAATGAAAATCGACAATTTTGGAGACAAGACAATCATCCAATCGAGTTGTCAAACAATGTGATGAAAGGTCAGCGGTTAAATTACGTACACAACAATCCGGTAAAAGCAGGTATTGTAACAAACGCAACGGACTATTTGTATAGCAGTGCGGCTGACTATGTTGGCAGAAAAGGACTAATAGATGTTGTACTTTTGGATTACATTATCTTCAACTATCCGTAGTCTGAGGGGCTGGATTGGGTGCTGAGACTACGGATCCGTTTAATTTTTATCCGTAGTCCCCATCGCTAAAGCCCAGCTTCAGACTACGGATAGAGTTTTGTGCGGCAGCGACTACGGATCTGCTATATATTAATCCGTAGTCTCCATCGCTTAAGCCTAGCTTCAGACTACGGATAGAGTTATGGAAAGGAACGATCATTACCGAAAGATACAAACTTGTGTTAATGTTGAAGGTAATGTTGCTTAATTTTTTGAATTTCTTATGCTAAACTATCCGTAGTCTGACGCGCTGGATTGTGTGGCAGTGACTACGGATCTGAAATAAATTAATCCGTAGTCCCGTTTGCTTAAGCCCAGCTTCAGACTAAGGATAGGCATGCGAAAAAGGTTCAATTCAAAATCCAAAATTTAAAATTCATAATTTTCGAATTCCCCTCCTCTATAGCATCTTCCGGTAGCTACTAATCAAAATCGCCCCCATATTTTCATTTGGTGGAATGTAGTCCTCAAATCGGTCTGCCGCTGTTTTATTTGAGTTGATCTTACCTCCAACTTCGGGCCATAGCACCGTCCAATCCAAGTCTTTTCCTTGCCGTATGTATTCGCAAATTGTAAAGATGAGTTCGTTATTTACATACAGAGTACCCACTTGTTTACTGGAAATGATTTGAGTATTCGGTGAATAATTCAGAACTGCAGAAATGTTGTTATATCCTCCGCATGATCCCAGTAAAACCAAGTCGACATTTGGAGTGAGCGTTTTAATGGTTAAATTGGCGTAATAGCTGTGGCCTCTGTGAACCACAACATCCGGATACCGTTTATTTAATTTAAACAAAGCCGCCAAATCATCCTGACCTGCATACTCGTCTTTAGCCTTGTTTGCGTAGATTTTAACCTTTTTTCCAGC
>JBLHHI010000008.1:0-48159 GCA_047614125.1 Bacteroidia bacterium
CTTCTAGTAATTTCTCTGTTTTCTCGTTCATTAGACAAATATTTAATTTTTTAAAATATTGCCTACAAACTAATCTGTCAATTTTTTAATGAGTTACTTCAAACACAAAATGGTGTACAGTCCCGGCCCCCTCGTTTAATTAAAAATTATTATCTTTAAATATTAATATATACCTAATAGAAAAGTGACAACCTCTTTCAGTCAAGGTTAAAAATTCAACCATAAACCATAAACTCAAAACCATAAACTCCAAAACCATAAACCATAAACCATAAACTCCAAAATCATAAACCATAAACTCCAAAATCATAAACCATAAACTCCAAAATCATAAACCATAAACTCCAAAACCATAAACCAGAAACTCAAAAATCATAAACCAGAAACTCCAAAACCATTTAAACCCACCATCGTTATACCTTTGTACACCTAAATGATTTACTCCAAATCTTGGAATGAGCAGCGATTACTATTTCAACAAAGATGGACTTATGGTTATGACTGCCAGCTACTTGCGCAAGGAAGTTGTTGCGGGAATGGTTGCTTGCATTGTCCGTTTGAGTATGAAGGAGTACAAAGTAAGCGCAAACGTGAGAAGCTTCTCAAACAAAGGGCACTAAAACTTTTAATCAAACTTAATCGCCTTAACCGGAGTAATGGTACGCACCAATAAAGCCGGAATCAACATCATAATCATGCTGATTGCCAAGGTGCCCAAATTCAGGTACATTATATTCATCCAATTCAAATCTACTGGCACCACCGACATGTAATAGGTTTCTTCTGGAATGGTAATTAATCCGGTAGCGCGTTGCAGCAGCGCCAAACCTATTCCAACAATATTGCCAATTAACAATCCAGGAACCACCATGGCCAATCCACCAAAGAGAAAAACACGAACAACCTGACCGTTTCGCGCACCTAAGGCTTTAAGAATGCCAATCATTCGGGTGCGATCAATGATTAGAATTAAGAAGGCGGTAATTAGGTTCATCACGGAAACCAGGGTCATTAAAACAATGATGATTGTGGCATTCGAATTCACAATTTTCAACCATTGAAAGATTACTTCGTGGATGTCTTCAACACTCATCGCCCTTAGCTTAATATCGATGTGCGCATCGATGTAATCCGCCATTGCCTCCAAATCATCCACGTTTTTGAGATACACTTCAAAGCCGCTAACTACTGAATAATCGGTTGAATAAATTCGTTGAATAACGCGCAGATCCGTAAAGCACACCATACGGTCAAATTCTTCGAGTCCGGTATTGTACAAGCCCACCAACCTCATCTTTCTGCGGCGCACCTTTCCATCGTGAATAAAAAATACTTCCAACGAAGCTCCGGTGTCAATGGCCAGTTTTTTTGCCACATTTTCGGCCATCATAAACTCGTAAGTATCAGTGGTATCTGTGAGTTCCAACACCCTGCCTCGAACCAAGTTTTTTGAAAAGAAATCCCAGTTGTAATTCTGAGAAACGCCCTTAAAAAGCATGCCTTCTATGTCGTTTTTCGTATTAAGAATTCCGGCCTTATTGCAAAATGGGGCTATACGTTCTATGTTTGGGTTTGACTTAAGTGCCTCAAGACTTGGCTGTTCCGAGGCTATTAATGCCAATTCACGGCTTCGGTTTAAATCGAGATTTTTAATTTGAATGTGGCCATCAAAGCCAATGATCTTATCCCGAATCTCATATTGAAATCCACGCACCACTCCCACCGATAAAATCATCACCGCCAAACTCAATGCCACCCCGGCTATGGCCAACCGAATGATGAGTCTAGTGAACGTTTTACCCGTTTGTAGGGCTAACTTTTTACCAATGAAAGTACTAAAATTCATAATTTCGACGCTTGCAACATGAACGATTGCAAACCCTCTTAAATAAATTCAAAAATGCATAAAAATGCCTTGATTGTCATTACCCTCTTTGCCCTAATCATAATTTCGTGTGCGGGCAGCAACGGAAGCAGGGTCAGTCATACGGATTTCTCCGATACCATCTCCAAAGAAAAGCCAAAGGATTCGATGTTTAATGCCGAGTCTGTAATAGTTGGCGCAGCTCGGTTCGACAAATACTTGCCTCTGCTTAAAGACAAAAAAGTGGCCATGATGGTTAACCAAACCAGTGTTGTAAACGGGGTTCATATTGTTGATACCTTGCTAACTTGGGGAGTACAAATCAAAACCATCTTTGCTCCAGAACACGGCTTTAGAGGAGACCACAGCGCCGGCGCTCACGTAAACTCAACCGTTGATGAAAAAACAGGCTTGCCCATTGCTTCTTTATACGGAAAAACTAAAAAGCCAACGGCCGACATGTTAAAAGACATCGACGTGGTTGTATTTGACATTCAGGATGTTGGGGTTCGTTTTTACACCTACATCTCGAGCATGCACTACTTAATGGAGGCGTGCGCAGATAACAACATTCCATTTATGGTATTGGATCGACCAAACCCAAATGGTCATTATGTAGATGGCCCCGTTTTAGATCCTGCGTATAAATCGTTTATTGGCATGCATCCGGTTCCGTTGGTGCACGGCATGACGGTTGGAGAATTTGCTAAAATGATAAACGGCGAGGCTTGGTTGGAATCAAAAAACACCTGCCAACTTACCGTTATTCCATGCAAAAAATACAATCATCTGGTTTTGTACGAATTACCCATTCGGCCTTCTCCCAACCTGCCAACCATGGCTTCGGTATATTTATACCCCTCGCTTGGTTTATTTGAAGGCACCAATGTGAGCATTGGCCGAGGCACGAGCAAGCCCTTTGAAGTGGTGGGACGACCCGGACAGAAACAAGGTTCTTACAGCTTTACACCCAAGTCGATTCCGGGGGTTAGCGACGATCCCAAATATGAAGGAAAACTTTGCACAGGCATCGATTTGGGCGAATTTGGGAATACCTACATTGTGAGCTCAAAACGCATCTACCTCGATTGGTTGGCCCTATTTTACAAGAGCAACGGCGATGCCGAAAACGGCGAATATTTTAAATCCTTTTTTACCAAACTTGCTGGAACACCCGAATTGCAAAAACAAATTGAGGCTGGAAAGTCGCAAAATGACATTTATGCTTCATGGGCTCCGGGAATTCGAGATTTTAAAATTGTCAGGAAAAAGTATCTTTTGTACTCCGATTTCGAATAAGTATATAATAGGCGTACTTTGCCAGCGTTAAGTCGTTGTAAAACCTTTTTAATGCATTCGAGTCGGACTTTTTTTCTCATCATTTTTTTTGTTGGATGTTTATTTCCAAATGCCTTTGCGCAATTGGGTGGAAGCTCTTCATTTTCATTTGTAAACATCGATCCAACGGCCCGAATGGGCGCACTAGGAACATCCACAATGTCTTCAATTGGACGTGATGTTTCGATGGCATATTATAATCCATCCTTACATACCACAGAGATGAGCAATTCGGTAATGCTATCGTACAACAATTACTTAGCCGACATAAACAGCGGGTATTTTGGCTTTTCTAAAACCTTCGATTCGATTGGAAGCTTTTCTGGGCACATCATTTTTACGGACTACGGACAGTTTGACGAAACCGATGTAACGGGAAAAAAGATTGGCGAGTTTTACGCCTATGATTATGTTTTTCAGATTGGTTATGGAAATGTATACAAGAAAGATCCCCGCTTTACCTATGGGGCAAGCATAAAGTTTTTGTACTCCGATTACGATAAATACATTGCCACCGCCTTTGCGGTGGATTGTGGTGCAACGTATCACAATCCGGAAAAGAAATTTTACGCTTCACTCTTGATTCGTAACCTGGGCTACAATGCCATCCCATACAATGTAGAACGGGTAGATTTGCCTTTCGACATTCAATTGGGGATTTCTAAAAAATTAGCGCACAATCCATTGCGTTTTACCATGGTAGCCCATGATTTACAGAAGTTTAACATTGCCTACACCAATACCAATGCCCGTAATAAAAACATTGATTTAGAAACGGGGCAGGTTATTTATGCCGATGCCGGATTTGGTGAGAAGGTAATGCGCCATTTCAACTTTGGCGCGGAGTTGGTTTTTTCAGATAATTTCCAATTGCGTGGAGGATACAATCATCAACGAAGAAAGGAACTGGCTCCAGAAAACATCAAAGGTGCTGCCGGATTTTCGTGGGGTGTTGGAATTGGCATTAAGAAGTTTACCGTTGATTACGCCATGGTGGTTTATTTTCCAGGCATCCAAACCAATTACTTTACGGTTTCTAAAAATCTGAGTGATTTTAGACGGGCAAAACCAGAGAATTTTTAAAAACTGATTTCAAATCAATTTCCTCCTTTAATTTTATAGGATTTATATGCTTAAATATGTTTGAGTGAGTTTAGATCAAAGCTTGTCTCGATCAAATCAATCAGCAAATCTGATTGATTTTTCAACTTCAGCTTCAACCTTTCACAAACGGATTATACTTCTTCTCATGCCCAATGCTGGTAACCGGTCCGTGGCCCGAAAAAACAACAAAGGCATCATCTAAGGTATAGAGCTCATTTCGAATCGAATCGAACAAGGTGTCTTGATCTCCACCCAATAAATCTGAGCGACCCACACTTTCACGGAATAACACGTCTCCGGCAATAATTTGTTTCGATTTGCGGTGAATGAAACTCACGCTGCCCGGAGAATGTCCTGGAGTAAAAACGATGTCGAGATGATCCGTTCCCAATTTCAAAAACTCGCCTTCCTTAATAAAGTAGCTGGCATTGGGCGCGTTATCGTACTGTAATCCGTACATGAGCGCAGTTGAAATGCCCGAATCGAGCACGGGTTGATCTTTTTCGTGATAGGTAAACGGAACCTCGTATTTCTCAATAAAGTATTTTACCCCAAAGATGTGATCGATGTGGCAGTGCGTATTGGCCACTAAAGTAACGGTTAAACCTCTCGATTCGATGAAGTCATCCACCACCTTGCATTCCTTGTGGGTATAACATCCAGGATCTACCAAAATGCATTCTTTTGATGCGTTGTGAAGCAAGTATCCGTTTTCTTGAAACGGGTTGCACGTAAAAACTTCTACCTCCATTTATAAGTGAATAACCTCGCCGTAGGCTGCTGCGGCGGCTTCCATAACTGCTTCACTCATAGTTGGATGTGGGTGTACGGTTTTGATAATTTCATGCCCCGTAGTTTCAAGCTTTCGCGCGGCGACTACTTCGGCAATCATTTCCGTAACGTTCATTCCAATCATATGTGCTCCAAGAAATTCTCCGTACTTGGCATCAAAGATTACTTTAACAAAGCCTTCTTTGGCCCCAGCGGCACTGGCCTTTCCACTTGCAGAAAACGGAAACTTTCCAATCTTCAATTCGTATCCAGCTTCTTTAGCCTTGGCTTCCGTATATCCAACCGACGCTATTTCTGGTGAGCAATAGGTACAACCCGGAATGTTGTTGTAATCCAGTGGCTCTGGGTTTTGACCAGCAATTTTCTCTACACAAATAATCCCTTCTGCACTGGCAACGTGTGCCAATGCTGGGCCATGAACAATGTCTCCGATGGCATAAACGCCTTCAACGTTGGTTTGATAGTGATCTCCAACCACAACTTGACCCTTCTCGGTTTTAACGCCCATCATTTCCAAGCCAATACCTTCTAGGTTTGTTTGGATGCCCACGGCAGACAAAACAACTTCGCATTCGATCGTTTCCATGCCTTTTGCGGTTTTAACCGACACCTTGCAACCATTTCCAGCGGTATCAACTTTCTCTACCGATGAAGAAGTCATAACCTTGATTCCCTGCTTCTTAAATTCTTTTTCAAGCGCTTTAGAAACGTCAATATCTTCATTTGGAACGATGTTTGGCAAAAATTCAACTAAAGTCACTTCCGTTCCCATAGCGTTATAGAAATAGGCAAACTCCGATCCGATGGCACCACTTCCAACAATAACCATTGTTTTAGGCAGCTTTGGCAGCACCATTGCTTCGTGATATCCTATGATGTTTTTCTTATCAATTTTCAAGTTTGGCAATTCGCGTTCTCTTGCTCCCGTTGCCAAAATGATGTGTTTTGCCTCAAGAATAGACTTAGCGCCGTTGTTATCAACTTCCACCTTTCCTTTTCCAGCTAACCGACCAAAACCAACTTGAACGTCAATTTTGTTCTTTTTCAATAAAAACTGAACGCCTTTGCTCATTCCACCGGCAACATCTCTGCTCCGTTTAACAACGGCTTCAAAATCGGCTGAGGCGGATTTAACCGTTATGCCATAATCGGAAGCATGATTGATGTAATTAAAAACTTGTGCTGATTTTAACAAGGCCTTGGTTGGAATACAGCCCCAATTAAGGCAAACACCACCTAATTCCGATTTCTCAACTACCGCAACCTTTAAACCCAGTTGCGAAGCACGTATTGCCGCCACGTATCCACCAGGTCCACTTCCAATCACTATTACATCGTATGCCATATCAATAATTTTGCTGCAAAAGTAAGATATGTGCGAAGAAAATGGGTAAGGATAATGATATTTTGGAAGGAAGTGAGCTAGAGTTCAAAGAGGCTCTTTTGAGCCACTAGAATCACCTGTACCCGTTTATCCTTAAACATGGCCTCTGCTTCCATTTTTAGCCAAAATTGACTTTCAAAGACGTCGTGAACAACCAACCAACTTAAGAAACCCAACTGCTTGGGCACCAAGGGTTGTACGTCGCTTTTAACCCAAGCATATAAGGCCGGATCGAACGACACGTAGGCACAGCCTTGCGTTTCCAACTGGCGCGCAAGATTTTTTGCCAAGTCTTTTTTCTTCTTAGGGTCAACTATGTCTTTATAATAGGTTGGAATGTAATAACTTACATTAAATCCATGCTTTACAAAATGACGCACCAACAAATGTGTGGAAGTAGTTTCTACAATAAAGTTGCGCTGATTAACAATTCCAGCGTGCTTTACTAAAATCGAGGTAAGATGGGTACGGGCGGAAAGAATGTTCCCAGAATCCAAGTTTTTAAAATCCAACCAAACCCGTGCAGTCGAATCAAGTTGAGCCTTTTCCAACCAAGTTTCAAAGCGCAGCTTGCTCATGGTTCCCTTTTCGCTGTGCCCTACGTCAAACCAAGTATTCATTCCAGTATCACGCACAACAACATCCAACTCTAGGGTTTGCATGCCCAAGTTTCGAACTTCTGCCAACTTACCTAAGCTGTTTACCCGATGAATACCGATTCGATGAAGTGAATCATGAATTTGAATGGAATCTGACATATGATACATGCGATAGCTTGTATTTTGAGGATCATCCATCCTCTGCTTTCCACTCATAATGGTAGGAGTTGGAAGGGCAAACTTTGGAGAAGTGAGGTCGAAGGCTTCGTTTTTGTGCTCGGTTTTGATACCCGCCATGCCCAATACCGTTTCGTAGATTAAGTCGTTCGTAAACACCTGATTACGAGACTGATTGCATGCAAATGATTGGATCGGATATTGAACTTTATATTCATCCGAGAACCAAAAAACCAGCGGTATGTCCGTCATTCGGTAAGTAAACCGGGAGGAATTGTGACCGCGATTATCATTCAAATCTTCACCATGATCGGAGAAATAAATCAGCGATGAAACGCGATTATTTTGAGCCTTACACAAGTTAATAAGCACAGTAACAATAGAGTCGTTGTAACGAACCGATCGATCGTAATCTCGCATCAGCATTGCATCAGCACCTCCATAGTTGGCCGCCGTTGATTGAATATCATTCGTTTTGAAAGAATGCGGAACTCGAGATGCGTAGCGTGCATGGCTGCCCATTACATGTACAAAGATCACTCGATTTTTGGTGGTTGTTTCAGCCAATATTTTCGCTACTGGATCCAACACCACTGCATCGTATGGAGATTCTTGGGTTACTTGACCAATGTTCTTATTTAAATAAATCTTCTTCGAACATCCTTCTGCTATGGCCGAAACCATGTTATCCCAATTGCTCAGCCTCACTTGATTGGAAATCCAAACCGTTTCGAAATCGGCTGCATTGAGCACATTGATTAAGGTGGGCGCTGTAAAAAAAGATTGATCGTTGTACTGATTGCAAGCTGTAAGTGCCATTTGAAGCACCGGAACCGTATGTGTATGAGACGAATACGCCCGATTGTATACCACGAGTTCTCCATTTTCTTGAAACGTATTAAGACCCGGTGTTGTGTTTATATGGTAGCCATATACCGACATGTGGTGTTTGCTCAGCGATTCACCAATAACAACCACAATCGTTTCGGCTTGTCCTTCCTTTTTGGCATCGATGCCTTTTTCGTATCCAACCACATCCTTTTGCACCTCATTAAATTTGGCAAGTTCTTCGTTGTATTGCTTTTTGGCATCCAAAAAATCTTGGGCAAAGTGAAAGTTCGAAAACATCATCACTAATGCAAAAACACTTGCCAACCACAAAGGGGTATGGGCGGCGGCATGCATGGCATGGCTGGATTTTTTTGTTTTAACAAACCATCCATAAAAGGGCAACAACAAAAGAATTCCCCAAAAGATTAAAACCAGAATTGGAACCGAAGAACCGACAAATTCGAACAACTCAGAGTTGTTGGTTTGGAACACGGCCATGAAGTCTGATATAGACAATGGCGCCCCAAATTCCCATTTATAAAACAAAAATGCGGTTGAAAAAATGAACAGTCCTGCACAAAACAAATGAACGAAGAAGCGCACTATTTTGCGCAGCCAGGATATATTTAGCTGTCCGGTTGCCATGTTTAATCCGGTTATCACCACCGCTAAAACCAAGCCCGCAATGAGGGAATTAACCGCCACTTCACCCGAATATGCCCATTCGGCTGAAACAAAGCATAAACCGATGAGATTGCCCATAACGGTATTAATGCCTTGATCAACGAAGATGAAAAACAGCATGCACGCCAACCAAATGAAGAGGGTGAAGTAGATGGATAACTGATATTTCCCGTTGGTCTTTAAAAGTTTTACTTCCACCTCTACCGGGTGATGCCTTGGATTTTCAAATTTGATATAAACAAAATCATGCGCCCGAACCGATACTTTTTCCACCACAGTTTTCCCAGAGAACAAAGTTGAATTCTTTTTAGAAACCCCATTCACATCTATTTCAAAATCAACAGATTGCGCCGACATTCTTTGTCCGATCTTGAGTTCTAGTGCATTGGTTTCTCGCACCTCAAAGCACAAATCAAACTTTCCTTTTTGTTTGGAATGCGCCACAACAAATCCACCATAATCGGTTACAAAACCCAACGAATCTGTTTGGAACGTTTCGCTTGTAAGGCTGTATTCGGAGGAGGTTAAGGCTAATCGGGATTTGTTAAAAGGTTTAATAATGAAGATCAGAGCAGCAATGCACAGCGTTGCAACCACCACTCCAAACCATTTGAACGATCGTTCATGTTGATCTACATTTTGTTCTTCCATTCTTTTATTGACGGTCACAGTCCGTACACAAACATAGGGAAATTCTTTGTCCTCCACCGCTTCAAAACCAAATGAAATAGCACTTCAAAGACCCGGCAATTGAAGCGATTAACTCAACACGTATAGATTGCCGCAGCAGCGTGCAAAAGAAGCACCTCGCTATAACGGAGGCCCCGACATACTGCCTAGACCAAATCCATTATTAACCTGATTTCTATTCATATTTTGAATTCAGAACGCTTGAGGACAGTGAATTTCGAGTAAAAATTGCGAAGACAGGGCGAGCCCTTTCGAGTAATTTTTACGATGAAAATCGCTTTTCACAAGTGAAATGCGAGCTTTTGTATAAACCTGATTCGATTCATATTTGCAGGTTCAGATTTTTATAAAATTGTATAGTCGAAGCGTCATGTTTACAGGTTTGCCGGGGTAAACCAAGAACTGAGAACGAAGACTACGCGGCTTTATTAAAAAGCAAATTTCTCATTTCCACTTGGCAACAGCAATCTACTTCATAAAAATCGTTCAAAAAGGCAATTCCAAAACGTAGCTTGTAAATGATGAGCCCAAGTAAAAACGTCAATTTAAAGCGCTCAATAAATAAGTGCTCGTCTATTCGCTTTGATGTCCACATCTTTATTTTCACAAATAACAAAAAGATAAGACCTTTGCACACAACAGCAATATTATTCAAAACAGCCTATGTTATCAATAACAGAACTCAGAGACAACTTTGAGGATATCAACAACCGATTGCGAAAAAGAGGTCGGGATTTTGAACCCGAGCTAAACGAGTTAATCCGTTTAGACGATGCGCGTAAACACGCACAAACCGAGCTTGATGCTGTTTTGGCCGAATCGAATGCTGCTGCCAAAGAAATTGGAATTTTATTCAAAGCTGGGAAGGCCGGTGAAGCCAATGTGTTAAAGGAAAAAACATCCACCTTTAAGCAAGTGGCAAAGGGCTTGGAAGAGGTGCTTAAATCTGCCGAAGCTGTTCTTTTTGAAGCACTTGTACAAATTCCCAACGCACCACATAGCACCGTTCCAAATGGCAGAACCCCCGATGACAATGAGATCGTTCTCACCTACGGAAATCCACCAGAGTTAACACAAAGCAAGCCGCATTGGGAGCTAACAGAACAATACGATTTAATTGATTTTGAATTGGGTGTTAAAGTTACTGGAGCTGGTTTTCCGGTGTACAAAGGAAAAGGAGCCCGATTGCAACGCGCCCTCATCAACTTCTTTTTAGATGAAGCCATCAAAGAAGGATATCTAGAAATTCAACCTCCCATTTTAATCAACGAAGCTTCTGGTTTTGGCACCGGTCAATTACCCGACAAAGAAGGCCAAATGTATCACTCAACGGTCGACGATCTCTTTCTTATTCCCACGGCCGAAGTGCCTATAACCAACATGTATCGAGATGTAATTGTTGAAGAAAAGGACTTGCCAATTAAAAATGCAGCGTACACTCCCTGCTTTCGAAGGGAAGCTGGAAGTTACGGTAAAGACGTTCGTGGCTTAAACCGCTTGCATCAGTTCGATAAGGTTGAGATCGTACAATTGGCCACACCCGATCAATCGTATGCCATCTTAGAAAATATGAGTGCATATGTGCAGGGCTTGCTCAAAAAACTCGGACTGCATTACCGCGTATTGCGCTTATGTGGTGGCGATATGGGCTTTACGGCTGCCCTTACCTACGACATGGAAGTATACTCTGCAGCCCAAGAAAAGTGGTTGGAGGTAAGTTCGGTTTCGTGCTTTGAATCTTTCCAGAGCAATCGACTAAAATTGCGTTACCGCGATGTAGAAGGAAGAAGACATATGGCGCATACCTTAAACGGATCAGCCTTGGCGTTACCGCGAATTGTTGCCGCTTTGTTAGAAAACAATCAAACCAAAAACGGCATTGAGATGCCTGAAGTGCTTCACCCCTATCTTGGATTTAAAATCATTAGTTAAACTCCAAAACCTAAATCGCTTTTGGCCTTTCCTCCCGTGCTTCATTCCAAGAAATAACTTTGGCCAGTGAAGGATAAAGGTCATTGAGCTTGGAAATATAGTCGGGCGGAAAAAAGTCTGGATTCCTGCCAAATTCTTTTGAAACAAGCAATGGAACAATTAATCCGTGTTGAACGGCGTTGTAATCGGCGGTTTCTTCGGCATGCTTTATAAAGCGTTTTGAAAAATGGTATTTAATTCCAAACCAGAGTAGGCTAAGGCTGCTACGGTCCTTATAATCAAGCACATGCCCCAACTCATGCCCCAACCAACCAACAATAACTTCCGATGAAATTCGGCCATTGTTAAAGAGTTCATTCTTTACGAAAAACCGTTTTTTAATAATGATTTGATACACTCGATTGGAACGAAACCAAAGCAAGGTGGGCACTACAGGTTGCGCTAACATAAACGACTTTTGTGCAATGTGCCCCCATTTAAAGTGTACGGCATAACTCCAAAGTTCGGGATAGTGTGCTGCTAGGGTAGCCACCTCACTTCGAAACTCCGGTGGGAAGGTCCATAAAACAGAAATCTTACTTGTTGCTTTTTTCTTCGAACGCAAAAGTCGTTTGTTTGAAATACTTTTGAACGCTCAATTTATCGACGAAAATGATTAATTACAATCCAAAGATTTGGTTTACACAGATCTTCAAATTTCCAAAAAGTGATACCCTCCGCATTTTGTGGAAGGAAATGGTTTTACTTGGGGTTATAACCGCTGTGCTAACCTATCTCGAAATGCGTTACATGGGTGATTTGCATTGGCTGAAAGATGCCATAGCCGTGTATTCGCTCGTTGGATTTGTACTTTCCCTCCTCCTCGTTTTTAGAACAAATACAGCCTACGACCGTTGGTGGGAAGGAAGAAAGAAATGGGGCGAAATGGTTAATAATACCCGAAACCTTGCCTTAAAAATTAGTGCGGTGCCCGGATTAAAAGAGGATGCTGTTTTTTTTCGAAAAAACATAACCAATTACGCTTTTGCCCTAAAAGGTCATTTGAGATCTGGTGTAAATGCCGAAGAATTGGATGTAAGCGAAGATGTTGATAATGCTCTTGATCGAGCCGTACATGTGCCCAATGCCATTGCTAAACAATTGTTTATCAGGTTGCAAGCTTGTAAAAAAGACGAGAAGATTACCGAATTCGACTTTATAACCTTTAATGACACCTTGAGCAACTTTACGGATATAACCGGCGCTTGTGAGCGAATACGAAACACACCTATGCCCTATTCGTATTCCTTATTTTTAAAGAAGTTTATTTTCATTTACGTAACCACCCTCCCACTAGCCTTTGTGTCGAGCTTCGGATATGGAACTGTACTCATAGCTGTTTTCATCTTTTATGTATTGGTGAGCATGGAAATTCTGGCTGAAGAGATTGAAGATCCTTTTGGAACAGACGACAACGACTTACCCATTGATGAGTTGTGTGAAAAAATCAAAGCAAACGTGACGGAGATATTGGGGTGAGATACCGACTATGATTGCCAATAAAATGTATCTTGCAAACCAAAGCACACAAGCGGCGAAAATTGATTAAACGAGAAATAAATTGAACACGGAACCTTGTACTCGAACCTTACTAAAAAGCGCATCCAATATCATCTTGATATTTATACTTTTATGCATGACCACATCGGCCTCAGCGCAATTCGACCAATGTGTTGATTCGGGTCGTATAAGTCGGTACTACCAATGTTTACAGCCCGAATTCACCCCCGTTTGTGGTTGCAACCAAGTTACCTACCGCAACGAATGCGAAGCCTTTCGCAAAGGTGGTGTAAACTTAGTACACTACGACGGCGTTTGCCAAAACGACTACATGTTTTCCGCGATTTACCCGTCCAATGTTCGCGACATTGCTAATATCTACGTCCAATTTTACGACAAAGGACCACTAACCATCCAGATTCGAGATTCGTATGGCAAGTTAATGTTGACTCAAAATCACTTAAACCTGCACAATCGGCAGTTCGACATACCTGTAAACAGCTACACCGTTGGCGTGTATTTTGTCTTCTTAATTTCGGGTGGATCTTACAACATACAGAAATTTATAAAATATTGATTATATGAGACTTAAGGCCATTCATACGGGAAATTTTAAGCTCGACGGCGGAGCTATGTTTGGCGTGGTTCCGAAAATGATATGGAACAAGTACAACGAAGCCGATGCCAATAATTTGTGCAATTGGGCCATGCGTTGTTTATTGGTGGAAGATGGCAACCGACTCATTTTAATAGATACAGGCATTGGTGATAAACAAAGTGAGAAATTTTTTGGATACTACTTTTTAAATGGAGAACACTCATTAAAAAAATCGTTAAACGCAGAAGGTGTTGATTTTAAAGACATTACCGATGTTTTTCTCACCCATTTGCACTTCGATCATTGCGGGGGTGCCATAGTGTTCAATCCGAGCAAACAGCGTTACGAGCCCGCCTTCCCAAATGCCACATATTGGAGTCATAAAGATCATTGGCAACATGCCATCAAGCCCAATCCTCGAGAAAAGGCTTCTTTTATATCCGAAAACATCCTACCCATTCAAGAAAGCGGTCAACTAAAATTTATAGGCGATGATTTACGATTTACGAATAATATTGATGTAATTCTAGCCAACGGGCACACCGAAAAAATGATGTGCCCTAAAATAAAAGTTGGCGATAAAACGCTGGTGTTTTGTGCAGATATGATTCCATCGGCAGCCCACGTTCCACCGCATTACGCCATGGGTTACGACATCCGACCCTTGATTCGCATGGAAGAAAACGAAGCCTTTTTAAAAGAAGCGGTTGCCAATGATTACACCTTGTTTTACGAGCACGATTTAAACAATGAAGCTGGCAAGGTTTTTAAAACCGACCGAGGGTTTAAGGCGAGTGTCGTTGGAAGTTTGGTAGAGTTTTTAAAAGGGTAAATAACTTTTCATTTTAACACCATGTCTACACTCACTGTGCCCAATTATTAGGAAAACCCACGATCTTTTGCTCAGACAATGAACTCTTGAATACCGCCTACATTCCGTACATTTAAAGCCCAGCTTACATCTTCTTAAACCTACTTTCATTCAAACCATCACATCCAACATTTTAACCCCGCAAAATGTAAATCTTTATATGCCCGTAATCATCCGTATGCTACCTTTGGCGGGAATTACAAAACACAATAATGTCGGAAAACAAAAAGTCGGATGCTCTACTCTACCACGAACAAGGAAGACCCGGAAAGATCGAAGTAGTGCCTACCAAACCAACGCAAACCAAGCGAGATTTGAGTTTGGCCTACTCGCCCGGAGTGGCAGAGCCTTGCCTGGAAATTGCAAAAAATGTTGACGACGTTTATAAATACACAGCTAAAGGAAATTTGGTAGCTGTGATATCGAACGGAACGGCCGTTTTAGGCTTGGGAGATATTGGCCCAGAAGCATCTAAACCCGTAATGGAAGGTAAAGGCTTACTCTTTAAAATTTTTGCCGACATAGATGTTTTTGACATTGAATTAAACACCAAAGATGTGGAAGGTTTTGTGCAAGCAGTTAAAGCTATGGAACCCACCTTTGGGGGTATAAACCTCGAAGACATAGCTGCTCCTGAAAGTTTCGAAATTGAAAAGCGTTTAAAGAAGGAATTGAAAATTCCGGTAATGCACGACGACCAACACGGTACGGCCATCATTTCTGGGGCCGCTTTAATAAATGCCTTAAAGCTGGTTAAAAAAGACATTGGCACCATTAAGATGGTTATAAATGGGGCGGGTGCTTCAGCCATAGCCTGCGGAAAGCTTTTTGTTAGCTTGGGCGTTCAACGAAGCAACATTTACATGTTGGATAGCAAGGGTGTGATCACCACCAAACGCACCAATCTCGACGAATATAAAGGCTATTTTGCTCGTGAAACCACCAAAGAAACCTTGGCAGAAGCCATTGAAGGTGCTGATGTTTTTATTGGTTTATCAAGAGCAGATGTACTGGAACCCGAAATGATTGTTTCGATGGCCAATGACCCCATTGTGTTTGCCATGGCCAACCCCGATCCAGAAATTGAATACGAGCTTGCAGTGGCCACTAGGCCCGACTTGATTATGGCTACAGGAAGATCCGACCATCCGAACCAAGTAAACAACGTGCTTGGTTTTCCTTTTATTTTTCGGGGTGCCTTAGATGTTCGTGCCATGGCCATTAACGAAGAAATGAAATTAGCTGCAGTACATGCCATTGCAGGTTTAGCCCACGAACCGGTACCCGACGTGGTAAACTTGGCATACAATGAAACCAATATGAGTTTCGGCCCCAAATACATCATTCCAAAACCCATTGATCCGCGGCTCATCACCGTAGTAGCTCCTGCTGTTGCGAAGGCTGCCATGGAAAGTGGCGTTGCTCGTATTGCAATCGACGATTGGGAAGCCTACGAAAGTCAGCTGTTGAAGCGTATGGGACTGGATAACAAGTTTGTACGTCGTATTTCGGTACAAGCACGTCAAAACCCAAAACGGGTTGTTTTTGCCGAAGCTGATAATTTTAAAATATTAAAAGCGGCCCAGATGGCAACGGAAGAAGGCATAGCTCATCCGATTCTCTTAGGTCGAAAATCAACCATAGAAGCACTCATTGAGGAGCACAGCTTGAGTTTGCCTGGGGTTGAAATCATTGATCCATTTGAAGAAGATGCTCTGCGAAACGATTTTGGACACCAACTCTTTGAACGAAGAAAACGCAAGGGTTTAACCCTCTACGACGCTTGTAAAATGATGAAAGATCGGAACTACTTTGGTACTATGATGGTAGAAACAGGTATGGCCGACAGCTTTATTTCGGGACTTACCAAAAACTACCCGAGTGCCATCCGACCTGCCTTGCAAATCATTGGCCGACGAACGGGTTATGAGAAAGTGGCCGGCATGTACATCATAATGAGCAAGCAAGGCCCTATGTTTTTTGCCGATACAACCGTAAACATTAACCCTTCGGCAGATGATTTATGTCAGATTGTAAAACTTACGTACGAAAACGTTAAAAAGCTCCAAGTGGAACCGCGAATCGCCATGTTGTCGTACAGCAACTTTGGTTCGGCGGAAGGCGAAACTCCTCGCAAGATTCAGCAAGCCACGGCCTACTTGCACAAACATCATCCCGAAATTGTTGTAGACGGTGAGATGCAAGCCAACTTTGCTTTAAACGCCGATTTGCGACATGAAAACTTCCCGTTCAGCAAGTTGGAAAACGTACAAGCCAATACCTTCATTTTCCCAGATTTGGCCTCTGGAAACATTGCCTACAAAATGGTGCAAAGCATGGGTTCTACGGAAGTTATTGGCCCCATTTTGATGGGCTTTAGAAAGAGCATCCATGTGTTGCAACTCGGCAGCAGCGTGCGGGAGATTATGAATATGATACAGATTGCCGTTGTTGATGCCCAAAGCAAGGAACATTTAAATTAGTCTATGAACTTTGGAATTGGTTTCATCGAATTTGGAAGTGAAGAATACATGGAATCGTTGGATTTGCGTCGACGAATTTTGCGCGAACCCTTGGGTCTGGTTTTTGATCAAGCTGATTTGGAAAAAGAAAAGGATGAATTTCATTTGGCGGCTACTTACAACCACCACATTGTGGGCATTCTGCTTTTAAAACCACTTTCCATTTCCAATTTAAAAATGCGTCAAGTGGCGGTTGCCAATGATTTGCAGAAAAAAGGTATTGGCCAAGCCTTGGTTAAATATGCCGAAGAGTTTGCCAGTGCCGCTGGCTATACTGCCATGGAACTGCACGCACGCGATGTTGCGCAATTATTTTATCGAAAACTGGGGTACTGCGAAAATCATGAAACTTTCTTGGAAGTGGGAATTGAACACAAAAGGATGTGGAAGGGATTGTTGTCTTAAAGATTGACGTTTAAATCTTTGAGTCTAAGAAATACATATCTAGGGCTCCCTTATTTTTCGCAACTTGTTTGCCTCGGTAGGTAAAGTTATACTCTTTTTTGGTCAACTCAAATACTTCGGCCGAAACGTTGATTCTTCCTTCATCGCAATGCTGTTCCATACGTGCAGCGGTATTTACTGTGTCGCCCCAAACATCGTATACAAACTTTGTTGTTCCAACCACACCGGCCACCAGCGAACCTGTGTGAACTCCAGCTCGCATTGTAAACACGACCTTTTTTTCCTTCTTTCGCTGCACAATGAGCTTATTCATGAAGTCTTGAATTTCTATGGCGGCATTCAGAATTTCGGAGCAGTGATTTGGATGTGGAATTGGCAAACCACTTACGCATAAGTATGCATCGCCAATGGTTTTTATTTTTTCGATGTTGTGTTTGGCAATAATTTCATCAAAGGCTCGGAAACAAAAATCAATCTCTTCCACCAACGCAATCGGTCCGAGTTCTTCCGAAATCTTTGTGAACGATTTGAAATCGGTAAACAACACAGTAACTTGATCGTAGTGCCGAGGGGTGGTTTTGCCTTTTTCCTTCAATTCATCTGCCACCACTTGAGGCAGAATGTTAAGCAAGAGCAAGTCGCTTTTAGTCCGTTCTTCTTCTATTAATTTATTCTTTACCGTAAGTCTATGCTTACTTCTTCGGCTTTGAACGAAAGCAAACAGCAGAAAAGCCAACACCAATCCAATACCTATAACACTGCCAATGAGCATGTTACGCTTATTGCGTTCGTTGCTCAGCTCCAGCATCATTCGCTCGTTTACCAATTCTTGTTGGCTTAGTTTCAGCTCAGACTCAAGCATCTCGCTGCTAACAGAGTCGAGCTTGGCATACGTTTTTGTTTGTTCAACTTCTAAGGTAGAAATTTGTTCCTCTTGAACCGCCAAATCCTTCTTGGTTTCGTTGAGCGTCATGGAGAGCTGTTGGGCTTTAATTTCGTACTTATTCTCTTCTAAGTCAATGTATTTCTTGTAATACTTCAGAGCATTATCCGATTGGTGGGTTTGGGCATATTCATCCGCCAACTTCACATAAACGGCCAACCTGTTATTGCGTTTTCCTGTTATCTCGGCATATTTTGCCGCTTTTTCAAACGCATCGATCGCAGCCTTCGATTGGAAGACGTTGCGCTTATCTTGTTGAATGGAACCCAGTAAGTAATAACAACTAAATGCATGATTGTTAAATCCCGCCTTGACTGATAATTCTGCAGCAGTTTCGGCATGCTTAATGGCCAGTTTTCGATCGGAGTAACGAAGGGTGTTGGCTTTGGTGTAATGCTCGTTGATTTCGGATTCAATTTCAACCGTAGTTTGAGTAGCTGACACCTCGTTTAATTTCTTATCCTTGTCTTTCTTTGGACTTAATCCATATACCAAAAAAGGGAAAAGCAGGGCAACTATGAGTAGATTCGTTTTCAATTCAACAAGTTTAGCTAAAAAAACTAGGTTGAAGGTATATCTATTTGATAATTTAAACTCGCTATGTTCTAAGGTCATTTGATTCAATTCATCGATTTTTGCAAAACCTTATGTTCAAGTCCTCCAACTTATCGAGTATCAACACCCCATCAGATCTACGAAAGCTGACGGTAAGCGAGTTGCAGAACATATGTGATGAGCTCAGAACCTTCGTCATCGATGAAATTTTAGCCAACGGTGGCCACTTTAGTGCCAACCTAGGAACCATAGAGCTTACCGTGGCACTTCACACGGCTTTTAATACTCCTACCGACAAGCTTATTTGGGATGTTGGACATCAAGCCTATGCGCATAAAATTTTAACCGGCCGAAAAGCAAACTTTGCTTCCATCCGCAAAAAAGATGGGTACAGTGGATTTCCGAAACGGAGCGAAAACGAAGCCGATGCTTTTGGAACAGGGCATTCATCCACCTCCATAAGTGCCGCCTTGGGCTTTGCGGAATCAGCTCGCATTCAAAACCTAAAAAGAAAGCACATTGCTGTTATTGGTGATGGCAGCTTAACTGGAGGAATGGCATGGGAAGCCCTTTTTAATGGATCGCATCATCAAACGGATTTACTGATTGTGATCAACGACAATCAAATGAGCATCGATCCGAATGAGAGTGCTTTAACCAGCTATTTAAAAAACCTTGGTGTTTCAAAAGGAAAAGAGCAAAACTTCTTTGAAGCCCTTGGTTTTGAGTATGTTGGAGTGGATGATGGCCATAACTTTCCGAACATGCTGTTGCAAGCTCAAAAACTGCAAAAAGCAACGCATCCTCGAATATGGCATCTAAAAACCGTCAAAGGCAAGGGTTATGCCCCCGCCGAAAAAGAAAAAACAAAGTGGCACGCCGTTAAATACGTTAAAGTGAACGATGCTTCCGAAGTTGAGCTAACAGACAAGTTTCAAACCGTTTTTGGGCAAACTTTGGTAGAACTTGCCAACCTCAACAGACAAGTGGTAGGAATTACCCCTGCCATGCCTTCAGGTTGCTCGATGAACTATATGTTGGAACAACACCCTGCCCGAAGCTTTGATGTTGGAATTGCCGAACAACATGCCGTAACATTTTCGGCCGGATTAGCCGCAGATGGCCTCCGACCTTTTTGCAACATTTATTCCACCTTTTTACAACGTGCTTACGATCAGGTTATTCACGATGTATGCATTCAAAACTTACCGGTAATTTTTTGTCTCGATCGAGCCGGAAACGTTGGCGAAGATGGGGCTACCCATCATGGAATGTTCGACATAGCCTTTCTTCGATGTATACCCAACTTGATTGTTTCTGCACCAAAAGATGCGATAGAGCTCCGCAACTTAATGTTTACCGCTCTCCATCATAAAACAAGTCCTTTTGTTATTCGATATCCCAAAGGTGAAGCTCGTGTACAAGATTGGAAACTTCCATTCGAACGCATATCCATTGGAAAGGCAGAATGTTTAATTACCGGTTCGGAAGCAGCCATATTGTCGTTTGGAGCCCTCACGCCGAACTGTATAGCGGCGGTTAATAAGCTTCAAATTAATAAGCAGATGAATGCATCCGTTTATCACTTCCGCTTTGTTAAACCACTAGACCTTGAGTGCCTGAAGCAGGTATTTAAGAAATATTCAACCTTACTAACGGTTGAAGATGGTTGTAAGGTGGGTGGATTTGGCAGCGCCGTTTTAGAAGCAGCGAACGCAGAAAACTACAAAGGACGAATGGAAATTCTTGGCTACAAAGACTCTTTTTACGAGCAAGGAACGAGAGAAGAGATTTTGGCGGAAGCTGGATTGGATGCAGAGGGTATCTATAAGAGTTGTTTGGTTCTGATTGACGTGTTTAAGCCTTTGCCATAATTACACCTCTTGCCCATGTTAGGGATATTCGAGCTTGTTCTTCTCTACTCATATAGGTATTGTTCAAAACAATGGCGTCCGGTGCTTGAGTAAGGGGACTAAATTCTCGAGAAGAATCAGTGTTGTCGCGATCTAGAATGTTGGCAAGAATTTCATCGTAATCGGCAATCATTCCTTTTTCTTTCATTTCCAAAAATCGTCGCTTTGCACGAGTAACCGGCAGAGCGGTCATAAATATCTTGAGTTCGGCGTCGGGAAATACAACCGTACCAATATCTCTCCCATCCATTACAACCCCTTTGTTTCTTCCGATTTCTTGCTGTTGGTGAACCAAGAAATCTCGAACTGTTTTGTGCGTGCTAACTTCGCTTACGCGTTTCGACACCTCCATAGTGCGGATTAAACTTTCCACATTTTCACCGTTTAAGTGGGTGTAGTAAAATTCCGTATTGGGTTCAAAATGAAATTCAATCTTTATATCCTCTAATAAATCAGGGTGCTTGTCGATGGATGCAATATCAATTTGATTGCGCAGTAAATACAGGGTTACTGCTCGATACATCGCACCTGAATCGATGAAGACGTAGTTGAGTTCCTTGGCTAAATTTTTCGCTAGGGTTCCCTTTCCACAACTGGAATGTCCATCGATGGCGATATTAATTTTTGCTGGCATGAAATGGTATTTTGCGGCGGCAATATAGAAAAGAAAATTAATATCAAAAGAGGATTTGAAACTGGGATGCGAGTGAATGTCAAATTTCAATACTCGACGTTAATTTTGACAGCAGCATTGATATCACGTATAAAGGCATGTTTACCCGATTGATACCTACAATTTACCTTTTTTTTAAAGCCGCGGTTTCCACTAAATTTGCCCTACCAATGAGAGATATCATGACCCTTTACAAGAAGCACCAAGAAACCCTCGAAAACGCAGTTAAAGCAATCCACGAACGTGTTTTCTTTACCCCATATCCAGAGCACCCACGAGCCTATGCTCCAGAGGCGGATGAGCTTGGAAGAAATGCCTTTTCTGGTATGATGAATCAAGAGTTTAAAGAATTGAATGTTGATTCGGAACTGTGGATTGGAGAGGAAGTTTCTCCATATATGCAAACTGGTATTGGCGTTACGTATCCTCAAATATCCAATGCTCAACTTATTAAAAATGCCAACGATGCGACAACTTGGGCGAACATCGATGTTGCGAGTAGAGCTGGTATTTTAATCGAATCGTTGGATCGAGTGGCCAATCGCTATTTCGATATCGCTTACGCAACCATGCATACTACAGGTCAGAGTTTTATGATGGCCTTTCAAGCATCTGGCCCACATGCCAACGATCGAGCGTTAGAAAGTATCGCAATGGGTTATCATGAAATCACACGTTTTCCAAAAAGTGTTGAATGGGTAAAGCCCATGGGCAAGTTCGATTTAACAATCCATAAAACTTGGCAAGCCGTACCAAAAGGGTTAAGCTTGGCGATTGGATGTTCCACCTTTCCAACCTGGAATACTGTTCCAGGAATGTATGCCAGCTTAATAACGGGCAACCCGGTTATTGTGAAACCACATCCAAAATCAATTCTTCCCATTGCTATTGTAATTGCTGAGCTGCGAAAGGTGTTGGTAGAAAATAACATCAATCCAAATGTGATACAATTAGCGGTAGACACGCTTAAACGGCCTGTAACGAAAGAGTTGGCAGAACATGCTGATATTCAACTTATTGATTATACTGGTGGCAATGCCTTTGGCGATTATATCGAGACTTTAAACAAAACTACATTTACAGAAAAAGCCGGTGTAAACTCGGTTATTTTAGATTCTACCAACGATTTGAAAGCGGTGGCTTCCAATATTGCCTTTGCCGCTTCCTTATATTCGGGCCAGATGTGTACGGCTCCACAAAATGTATTTATTCCGGCTCAAGGAGTTAAAACACCAGAAGGTATGATCTCATTTGACGAGGCAGCGAATATGATATCTGATAGCGTTAAAGGCTTAGTTACACATCCAAAAATGGGTGCGGGTACACTGGGGGGTATTCAAAACGATGCCACGGTTAAACGCATTTCGCAAGGAGGCAATTTTGGCGGCGAGCTATTACTCGCACCTCAAGAAGTTTCAAATCCTGAATTTGAAAATGCGCGTATTTCATCTCCAAGCGTTATAAAAACGGATGGAACCAATGTTGAAGCCTATGGTCAAGAATGTTTTGGCCCAGTGATATTCTTGGTTAAAACAGCCGATCGACAAGAGGCCTTAAACCTTACTCAACGCCTTGCCAAAGAAAAAGGCGCCATAACTTGCTCGGCCTATTGCACGGATGAAGATTGGAAGAATAAGATTTCATCGGCAATGAATTCTGTATTTACACCGGTCTCATTTAATTTCTCGGGAGCTGCTTTCGTTAATCAACATGCAGCCTTTAGCGACTTCCATGTAACTGGAGGAAATCCCGCTGGAAATGCCAGTTTCACCAATCCAGAGTACGTGAACAAGCGATTTGTTTGGGTTGGAAATCGATACATGGGATAGCCGTTATTTTACGCAACTGGGCTGGGCTTAAATTCATGCAAGTAACAATCACATTATTAATAACCTGAGTTCGATTCATATTTTGAATTCAGAACGCTTGTTAACAGTGAGTTTCGAGTAAACATTTCGAAGAAAGGGCGGGCCCTTTCAAGTAATTTTTACGATGAAAATCGCTTTTCACAAGTGAAATGCGAGCTTTTGCATAAGAAACCCAATTAGCTTCGTTGAAAGCAGTCGGTTTATAAATATAAACCTTCCTGTTTTCGCCTCATTACTTGGCCTTTATCCAAATCTGAATTTAAAAAGATTAATCGAACTCAGGTTAATAGGTAATTTGTTAATATTGCCAAAGAAATAACAACACTATGCAACTCGTTCTCAAAATTGTTCTTTTTTGTTTAGCGCTCTTCTTAGGATACTTGGTCTATGATTCGATTGTAAGCGAGATTGAATATCGCGCTGAGGTTGATCTTGTAGAGGATCAGGTTAAGGATCGGTTGCTCATGATTAAAGAAGCTCAAATGGCGTATAAAGATAAATATGGCTACTTTACTGGTAGTTTTGATTCGTTGAAGTATTTCGTTAAAACGGGTTCAATTTCCATACTTATGGAGTACGGCGATAAAGACGACAGTACATCGGTGTATTCCTTTGAGCGTATAAATGTTCCACTCACTGACACGATATTTAAAGGTTATCCAATTGAAAAATTAGACAAGATTCCACCCATGGATACGGCTAGCTTTGAAATGGCCGCCGCAACCATTACGACAAATGCCATAAGCGTTCCTGTTTTTCAGGTGAAGGATAAATATCCATTTAACAAACAACGGAGAAATCCAAACCACCCTAAAAAGCCTCTTCAAATTGGCTCGCTTTCAGCGGCAACTTATTCTGGAAACTGGTAAATTAGTACAAGTGCGTGTCGGCTGATTTTCATCACAACATAACGCATCGGCTCATCTTTGAAGTTCAAAATGAGAACCTTTTTTATGCCATCTCTACCAAAGACGACCAAATAGTAAAGCAAGGCGACCTTAAGTTTATTGATGTAGACTTGCTGGAAAACTTACTGGCTCACAACAGTGTTTTGAATAAGATTTATAGTCGCGTTACCCTACTTTATTCCGAAACAGACTTCATTATTTTTCCAAGTCAAATTGCTCAAAATCAAGACATTGAAAAGTTGTTTGCCATAAATAGTGTGCTTAAGACAGATCAAAGGTTGGTAACAGATGCCTTCGATTCAGAGATCCACTTTGCTTTTGCGATTAACCAGAGCTACATAGACTTGTTCAAAAAGCAATACAGCAACTTGGAAGTAAAGCACGAGGCTGAACTTTTTTACCATAAAACAAAAGGCAGTTCTGGATCAACTGAATGGCAGATTCATGCCAAGGCCACTTCCACCCGATTACTTTTAAGCGTATTTAAGGGTTCTAGCCTTCAACTGATTAATTACTTTGATGTAAAAGATCATGATGACTTGTTTTACTATGTAATGCTGGCATGTGAACAATTAGAAATCGACATTGAAAAAACTAAATTGTCATGGTTCAACACCTCGGCCTATTACGGACAAGAGATTAATACCCTCTTTGAAAACTACATTGGAACGGTGCAAGCCGTACCTCAAGAAACGATAAATGGCTCAACTTTATCTTGGTCGATAAGCCATTTAATTTAACGTGCGCATCATAGCCGGAAAATACCGTGGTTTACAAATTCCTTTACCAAAAAATGGAGAGATACGGCCAACTACTGATCGAGCAAAAGAGGCCCTTTTCAACTACCTAACGCACCAACTTTCCTTTGAAGAAACCTCTGTTTGTGACCTATTTAGCGGCAGTGGAAATATGTCGTTCGAATTTGCTTCACGTGGTTCGATGGAAGTAACTGGGGTTGAACAAAACGCACGAGTAGTAAAGCAGCTGATGGATTTGGCAAAGCGTTCATTGGTTAAAGAAGTTCAATTTGTAAAATCGGATGCGTTTACATTTATCGCCGAGTGTAATGAAAACTTCCACATCGTTTTTGCCGACCCACCCTACGATCATCCGAGGCTAAAAGAACTACCAAAGCTCGTTTTAGACCACAAGCTTGTAAAGATGGGTGGTTGTTTCATATTGGAACGTCCTACCACATCTCAAGCCGTTAACGAAGGCCTAAGCGAAACAAGAATCTACGGACAAAGTGCCTTTGATATTTATTGGGTGGACTGAAGCAGTACCATAATTCGACAACTCACGGCACTAATCATTGCCTGTAAACTTGTATCTTTGAGCAATGTCAAAAATTGCAATCTTTCCAGGAACCTTCGATCCCTATACCAATGGACATAAGGATATTGTATTGAAAGGACTTGATATTTTTGACGAAGTAATCATCGCCATAGGGGTTAATGCTCTAAAAAAAACCATGTTCTCATTAGCAAAACGGAAGGCATGGATAGAACAGGTGCATGCCAATGATTCTAGAATTAAAGTAATGACTTACAGCGGTTTAACCATAAAATTTTGTGAAGAAGTAAACGCTCAGTTTATTCTTCGAGGTTTGCGAACCATTGGCGATTTTGAGTATGAGAAGCAAATTGCTTTAGTAAACTCTGATTTAAATCAAAGCATCCAAAGCGTATTTGTGCTCAGCGAACAACAATATACTGCCGTTAGTTCAACCGTAATCCGAGATTTAATTCGCCATGGAGGTAGTTACGCTAGATATCTGCCTGCTGAGGTAAGAGTTGATGAAGAACCGACTTGATGGTTGTATAGGTTTCCAAATCTTCGATGTTGATGTTTTCAGGCTTTCGCCATTCTACTGCATCAATGTCTTCATCGTACTGAGGAATCGCTTTTTCCCATTGACTGGAGGTCATTTCAAACCAATGCGTTTTTTTCAAAAACCACTTCTTTTGAAAATAGATGTGTAAGGTAGATTTGAGTTCTCGTTTAATTTCCAAACCAAAAACATTGCATTCTTCTTCAACTTCACGCAAGGCGCAACCACTGGGGTTTTCATACTTTTCCATCTTACCCTTGGGCAAGTCCCATAAACCAAGTCTGTGAATCAGCAACAGCTCGCCTTTCGGATTAAAAACACCACCACCAGCAGCAGTAATGCATTTGAAATAGCCTTTAAAGAGTTCGTACCCGTTTTGTTCCGCAATTAGTATTTTTTGCGGAAGTTTTAAACTGCGCAAATCTTCAAACAAGTTCTTGATCAAACTTTTTCTCAGGTTGTTGATAATTAAGTCCGGTACAAAGTCTACCGAATCAATAGAACCGAAGACAAAGGCGTGTCTTCGAAAGAATATTTCATAATTTTGCGACATGATCGTAAATTCAATATCTGCGTCCAAATTAGCGGATTATTTATTAAAAATAAAAGCAATAAAACTCAACACAAAACAACCATATACCTGGTCGAGTGGTTGGAAATCGCCGATTTATTGCGACAATCGCATTACCTTGTCGTATCCTCAAATACGAAGCTTTATAAAAAAAGAGATCGCGCTGGCAATTAAGGATCAATTCCCAGATACCACCGCACTCTGTGGAGTTGCCACAGCGGGCATAGCCATTGGTGGTTTGGCCGCCGATGAGCTGGGTTTGCCCTTTGCTTATTGCAGACCAAAACCAAAAGAACATGGTTTGAAAAATCAGTTGGAAGGCCACCTTTTTAAAAATCATCAAATTGTTGTGGTTGAAGATTTAATCTCAACAGGTGGAAGCAGTTTAAAGGTTGTGGAATACTTGCGCAATGAGGGATATAACGTTCTGGGAATGGCCAGCATATTTACATACGGATTTGACATCGCGGATCAAAACTTTCAAAAGGCCGCTTGTGAGATATTTTCGTTAAGCGATTTATCAACGCTCCTCCACCAAGCTAAAAAATCGAATTACATCAATGCTGAAGAAATGATGAGCATTGAACAATGGAGGAAAGACCCTTCGGTTTGGAAATAATTTCAAGGAAACCCATTTTCATTGGGTTCGCTCTAAAGTCAATAGATTAATCAAAATTAGATTTTAAAATTTGCGCAATAAAAAAAGCGGCAACTGTATTTGCCGCTTTTTTATGCGTTCTATTTTGTACGAAATCTAGTATCTGTAGGCATCCGATTTGTACGGACCTTCTACCGGTACACCAATGTATTTGGCCTGATCTGAAGATAATTCTTCCAATTCAACACCAATCTTAGCAAGATGCAAACGAGCAACTTTCTCATCTAAGTGCTTTGGCAAGGTGTAAACATCATTCTCATACGCTCCGTGGTTGTTCCACAACTCAAGTTGAGCAAGCGTTTGGTTGGTAAATGAATTCGACATTACAAACGAAGGATGACCTGTAGCGCAACCAAGGTTTACTAATCTACCTTCCGCCAAAATAATGATTTCTTTTCCATCGATGTTATAAACATCAACCTGTGGTTTAACCTCATATTTGGTGCTGCCATAGGTCTTATTCATCCAAGCCATGTCGATTTCATTGTCAAAGTGACCAATGTTACAAACAATGGTCTTATCGTTCATTGCCTTAAATATTTCTGGAGAGATGATATCTTTATTTCCCGTTGCAGTAACAACTATGTCTGCGCGGTGAATGGCATTCTTTAACTTCTTCACTTCAAATCCATCCATGGCCGCTTGTAAAGCACAAATAGGATCGATTTCGGTTACGATTACACGTGCACCAGCTCCACGCAAAGAAAGCGCAGTTCCTTTTCCAACATCACCATATCCAGCTACAATAGCAACTTTACCGGCCATCATTACATCGGTTGCGCGTCGAATTGCGTCAACTGCAGATTCTCTACATCCGTATTTATTATCAAATTTAGATTTTGTAACCGAATCGTTGATATTAATGGCTGGCATTGGAAGCGAACCATTTTTTACTCGGTCGTATAAGCGCAAAACACCGGTTGTAGTTTCTTCAGAAATACCTTTGATGTTTGGAACCAGTTCGGGAAAACGATCTAGTACCATATTGGTTAAATCACCACCATCGTCCAAAATCATATTTAACGGTTGTCCGTCTGCAAAAGCATGCAAGGTTTGCTCGATGCACCAATCAAATTCTTCTTCGTTCATACCCTTCCAGGCAAATACTGGAACGCCAGTTACCGCAATTGCCGCTGCTGCTTGATCTTGGGTTGAAAAAATATTACACGACGACCAAGTAACTTCTGCGCCAAGAGCAGTTAGTGTTTCAATTAAAACCGCAGTTTGAATGGTCATGTGCAAACATCCAGCAATACGAGCGCCTTTAAGGGGCTGAGCAGCTCCAAATTCTTCGCGTAAGGCCATAAGTCCCGGCATTTCCGCCTCAGCCAATCTGATCTCTTTTCTTCCCCAGTCTGCTAGAGAAATGTCTTTTACTTTGTGGTTAGATGTTACCAAAGTTGTCATATAACTAAATTTATGTACGTAATTTGCCGCAAAAGTACGGAATAATATTGTGTCTGACTATAAAACCAACGAAGCACTAAATTGTTGGGTAGATAACAAAAATATTTCGAAAAATTTCAGCTCCGCATTTAATATGCATTTGGTTGAATTTGAAAGAATACAAGTAAACGTAAATAAATAATAATATGTATCCAGAAGAATTGGTAAGACCCATGCGAGCACAACTCACCAGTGTTGGTTTTACAGAATTAAAAAATGCGGAAGAAGTAAGCAATGCCTTGTCTAACAACGATGGAACTACCTTATTGGTGGTAAACTCGGTTTGTGGATGTGCGGCAGGAACTGCTCGGCCAGGAGTTTTACAATCGTTGGATGGTGAAAGTAAACCATCGAAGTTATTGACTGTTTTTGCCGGACAAGATTCGGAAGCAACGGCAAAAGCTCGTGAAGTTATGTTGCCCTACCCTCCATCCTCTCCATCGATTGCTTTGTTTAAAAATGGCGAATTGGTTCATTTTGTAGAACGCCACCATATTGAAGGTCGTACTGCAGAAATGATTGCCGCCAATTTAAAGGCTGCATACAGTCAATACTGTTAAGCGAAAGAGGTAATAACCTGAGTTCGATTCATATTTTGAATTCAGAACGCTTGAGGATAGTGAGTTTCGAGTAAAAATTTCGAAGATAGGGCGGACCCTTTCGAGTAATTTTTACGATGAAAATCGCTTTTCACAAGTGAAATGCGAGCTTTTGTATTAACCTGATTTTTAAAAGATTAATCCAACTAAGGTTAAGAATAATACCAACAAAAAACCCAGGCCAAATTGGCTTGGGTTTTTTTATGCTCTTGCTTGATTAAATCATCAAGGTGCTCCAACTCGATGCATTGCGCAACGGAAGCCTAAGGTAGATAAGGATTGCTCTTCATCTAAAAATCTTCTAGTTCCTGGAGCCATAAAATATGCTCTATCATTCCAAGAAGCTCCTTTATAAACGTGGGCTTGATTGTTGATCAATGAGGTTACACCATATTCGTATTGGTTCTCGCCGTCGTTGTAAAACTCTTCGTCTAAATACCCAATGTTATCTGCTTTTTTGTAATTCCGACGATCAATGTTATCACGATCTTCAACCGGGATGTATGTTAGTCTTCCCAAACTATCTTTGATATCGATAACTCCGTAATCATCCAATTTTTTCTTCTTGTAATCGTTACCACGATATGGATTAAAGTCGGTGTTGTCTTCTAAATTTAATACACGGTACACATCCATTACCCACTCACTCACATTACCACTCATATTATACAAACCGTAATCGTTTGGCCAGTAAGCCTTTACTTCAGTAGTTATGAGTGCGCCATCGTTTAACCACGAAGCAATACCACCCTGGTCTCCTTTTCCTCGCTTGAAGTTACCATTGATCAAGCCACGGTCTTTTTCCTTTCCGCCTTGATGACGAACGGTTAAACCACCCCAGCTATAAACTTTCTTGTTGTTGGTGTTTTCATATTGTGAAGCACCTATGTTGGCAAGTGCGGCATATTCCCATTCTGCTTCTGTTGGAAGTCTGTAATCCGGTAAGAATATACCGTCTTCCATTTTAACATTTCGAGTACCTTTTTTAATGTTGATGTCTTTTACCAAGTGTTTGCCATCGGCGCCCATATATTGTCCGGCGAGGTATGCTTCACGATTAAAGTTTTCCTCGTTCATTTGATTGATATCTGGCACCAAAATTCCTTCGCGAATCAAGATCATTTCATTTACTCGATCACTTCTCCAAGCTGCATAGGCCGCAGCCTGAAGCCAATTAACACCCACTACTGGGTAGTTTTTGTACGCTGGATGACGCAAATACGTTTCAACATACGGCTCGTTGTACGCCAATTTGTCTCTCCAACAATTGGTATCGGGTAAGGCGGTTAAATATACCTCTGGATAGTCTACATACACTCTCGAAAGCCAGTGTAAGTATTCCAAATAATTCAAATTACTGATTTCGCATTCGTCCATGTAAAACGAAGCAACTGTTACCTTACGTTCAATGTTGTTGTGATCGTACAATACATCTTGCTCTGAAGATCCCATGGTAAAGGATCCACCGCGAACCTTAACCAAACCAGGTCCAGTTTCTTGTCCAGCGTAATCGTAGGTTTCAAAACCACCCCATTTAGCATCGTTGAGGTTCCAACCTGTAACTGCTGACTTTTCTTTTTTACAAGCTGTTTGAAACATCATCAAACTTCCTGCTAAAAGGATTAAAAAACCATTTACTCTCATATGTTTAAAAAATGTCATCTTTCTAACAAACTGCAATTCTACACATTTATTGTTGATATCCTAACTAAATCAAAAGTCTGGGCAGTGTAGTATCTTATATTTTCTTGGTTGCTTTTTAGCACACCACTCAATGGCTGCGCTCACTTCGTGGGATCCAGGAGCCGCAGCTCTTTTTGAATCTACCGTTAAATCGAAGCTGTAACCAAACTTAAACTTATCTTTTCTAAAGCCAACCAACACCATAAGTGCATCGGCATTTTTGTATTCGCCAAAGGTTTGTCGGAACCATAAACCTGTTACCAACGGACCTCTATTCAGGTAAAACCCAACGTTGAGTTGTGTAAACTTGGCTTGCATCATAAACAAGGCATTGGGCGAGAAGGTAGCATTTGGACTGTTTCGCTTATCTAAGGGTATAACCGACCCCATGTGGGCGGTGTATCGGCGCGGCAACTTTGCCTCATTATCGCCGTAAAACGACTGAACGGGTTCTATTAAGTTGTGGACTGCAAAGCCGGCGTAAAAATTTTCTGTATACCCTAAGATGCCCGTGCTAAAATTCGGACTGGTAATTTTAGTGGAAATATAGGGCTCTGATGTGGGTTTAACAAAACCGCGTGTGGCGTCGATCTGATCTTCAAAACGAAGCTTATCAAAATCCAAACCACGCTGCATAACTTGTCCTTCCAATCCAAAACGCATGAAGAATTTTCGGTTTACCTTAAGTTGGTAAGAATAAATTGCACTGATGGATTGTGAAGTTAACAACCCTTCACCAGCTACATCGTTCATAGCCAAAATACCAATTCCCCCCTTAACCTGATCAAAGTGCTGATCAAACGAAAAGGCTGTGGTTGTAAATGTGCCCGGTAAGCTAGGCCACTGGTTTCTATAGTTTATTACTGCGCGCCCTCCACCCATACATTGGCCTGTACCAGCCATTGCAGGATTGGTATAAACCGGGGTAGCATAAAACTGTGAAAATTCAGGGTCCTGTGCATGCGCCGTTTGAGACGTGCCAAGAAACACCAAAGAAATAAATAATGTGTTTAGTAGTGTAATCTTTGTCATCGCAATTATTCTATTTTTACTCATAGTGCAAAAATTCATGTAAAGATAGTTAGAAATGTAGAATAGAAGCAAATTTCTAAACAAAATACTTTCTTTTTTGAAGTTCATAATCAAGTTATTAGGTTAACGCTGTGAATGTTTAGATATTTCATCATCGGTGGATGCTTCTTCCTTGTTGTTATCGTTCTTTGTCAAAAAAATATTACCTTGTTCGCACAATTAATTGATGCTTTGGTTGTTAAAGTTGCAATGCATTTGCGTTGTCGTAACGTACCAGTTTATTGAATTTTATGAAAAAGACCCACATCGCCTTGTTTGTTCTCTTAAGCTTCTTTGGATATAGCACCAGCTTGGCTCAAAACATTCAAAATCTGTATACCTTAGATTGGCAAGAGCATGGAAGCTCAAATTTCGCTGCATCAAACTTTCGAAATTTTAAAAATTGTTCATACGCTGTCTTCAACGACGAAGCGCTGCCGTATTATTTTATTAAGGGAAACGCAGTAGGAACTCCCACGTCGTTTGCCATTTCAAATGCGAAATATGAAGACATAAATGCTTCTACATCGTTTAAGGCGGCCGTTGAACTTGCCATCCAAACTTCTTTTCAAAAGAACTTCTACACCACCGAAAAAGGTCAGAATTATCTGAATTTTAAGATTTTACCTTATCGAATAAATCCAACAACGGATCAATTAGAGCGGCTTATGAGCTTTGAGCTCAAAACCGTTATGCAAGGGGAACCACTTCCTCGTACCAAATTAGGCAAGGCCGGAAGCTTTACGGCTCAATCCTTACTATCATCGGGCGATTGGTACAAGTTTAAAGTCAGCAAAACAGGCATTCACAAAATTGATGGACAGGTGTTGAAAAACATGGGACTAGATCCAAATCAAATCGATATTAACCAAATTCAAGTTTTCGGAACGGAAGGTGGTCTCCTTCCGGAAATTATTGATCGGGATCGCACAGATGACGTAAAGGAACTCTCTGTATTCGTAAACGACGCAAACGGGAATGGGAAGATGGAAGATGGCGACCACATCTTACTTTATGCAGAGGCAGCCGATGTTTGGCGATACAACATTACTATTAAGCAGTTTACCCACGAAAATAACATTTACGAATCGTACAACTACTTGTATATAACTACGGGTCAAAACACCAGTAAACGGGTTCAAAATACCTCTTCAAGTCAAGGACAAAGCTATGAAGCAACCATCGATTACTATCACAAACTAGTGCATCATGAATTGGATGAAGTGAACTTTCTACATTCGGGTAGAGAGTGGTTTGGCGAAAGCTTTAACAAGCAAAATGTTCAAACCTTTACACACAGCGAACCCAGCTTGCGAACCGATTTGGATGGATATTTTCGACAGCGGTTTACTGGTAGATCCATTCAGGTTAATTCGAGTTATAATGTCAAGATAAACAATGGAACCATACACAGTGCAACCATCTATGGAGTAAATGGGGCGTACGATAAAGATTTTACCTCCTTCCCAAACACCTTTCAAGACTCTTTTCGCTATACAAATTCGAACATTTCAATACAATTTACCTTTAATCCTAATGGAGCCGACGCCAACGCTTGGTTGGATTTTTACGAGCTACATCTGCCGGTTGATTTTAAATTAAGTGGCTCAAATTCAATAATATATTCGGATGAAGCAAGTGCGTATAACATCGTTCGTTACACCGTCCAAACCAACGGCATGGCCTTGTGGAATGTAACGGATTACTTCAATCCGAAGAATCAAGGTATGTATGAAGAAGGTGGAAAGCAGCACTTTGTTCAATCCACCAATAAGAGCATCCAGAAATTCACCTCGGTTCACAGCAAGGATGCTGCTACACCAGAGTTTGTTGGCAAAATGGCAAACCAAAACTTGCATGATTTGGCTTCTGTGAATTACATAATGATTACGAACAATGCCTTTAAAACACAGGCCGACCGGCTGGCGAGCTTTCATCGCGATGCAAATAATTACTCGGTTGCCGTGGTAGATGTTAGTCAAATATACAATGAGTTTTCCGGCGGGAAAAAGGACGTTTCGGCCATTCGCGACTTTGTTAGAATGGTGTATTCCAGAGGTCAAAATACTTCCAAACCATTGCAGTATGTTTTGCTGTTTGGAGATGGTTCGTTTGATTATAAAAATCGAGTGAGCAACAACACAGACTTCATTCCGACCTTCCAAAGTAAAAATTCGTACGGTCCAAGCGCCTCGTATGCATCGGATGACTTTTTTGCTATTTTGGATGAAACTGAAGGATATTTTGAAACCAACGGTCGGCCCGAAGGTTTAGACATAGGTGTTGGTCGAATTCCCTGCAAATCGCTCGATTTAGCAGGAATTGCCGTGGATAAAATTATTCGCTACCAGAGCTCAATATCTTTAGGTGATTGGCGCACACGTATGAGTTTTTTGGCCGACGACGAAGATGCTAACCGACATTTCGACGACACCGAATGGGTGATTCGATATGTGACCGCGCAAAAACCTGTGTATAATGTTAACAAGATTTATCTGGATGCTTTTGTACAGCAAAGTTTTGGGAGTGGTGAAAAATATCCAGAAGTTAACGAAACCATTGATCGCAGTTTTGATCGAGGCCACTTGATATTTAATTACTTAGGTCATGGCGGTGTAAGTGGAATGGCACACGAACGCGTAATTACCCGAGATCAAATTCGCACGTGGAATAATACGAATAAGCTTCCTTTAGTAATTACGGCCACATGTGAACTGAGTCGGTACGATGACCCTTCCCAAGATTCGCCGGGTGAGCTTATGATTTTTAATGAAAAAGGCGGCGCCATTGCGTTAATTACCACAACTCGAATTGTTTACATTACCTTGAACAGCAACTTAAACGATAAGGTTTTTGATCAAAATCTTCTCACCAACAACCCTGCACTTGGCGATATCATTATGATTGCCAAGAACAATTCTGCTCGGGATGAAAATCAACGTAACTTCACCTTACTTGGCGATCCTGGACTTCGGTTGGCGGTTCCACACTATCGGGCAACCACCACACACATAAACGATTCAATGGCTGGAAATGCCGTTGCCATCGACACCTTTAAGGCCTTTGCAAAAATGAAGGTTGATGGGGTGGTACGCAACCCAGATCAAAGCATTGCAACGAACTTTAATGGATCCGTTTATCCAACCATATACGACAAGTTTGTTAAATTTTCAACTTTAGGCAACGATCCAGAAAGCTTTATCAAAACCTATGAAATGCAAAACAGTGCCATTTATCGAGGAAAAGCAACGGTGGTAGATGGTAAATTCTCTTTTCAGTTTGTAGTACCAAAAGACATTGCCTATCAATATGGGTTTGGCAAGATTTCGTATTACGTTGAGAACGGCCAACAAGATGGTTTTGGCCACGATAACACGATTGTAGTTGGAGGTACCACCGACTCGGTTGATGTGGACGAAACTGGGCCTGAATTGCAGCTGTTTATGGATGATGAAAAATTTGTCTTTGGTGGTACCACTGGAACAACTCCGCTCCTTTTATGCAAGGTTTATGACTTAAATGGTATTAACACGGCTGGAAATGGGATAGGCCGAGATTTAATTGGAATATTGGATGAAGGAACTGAAGCAGAGCGTACAATTGTTTTAAACGACTATTATCAAGCCAAGCTTAATTCCTATCAATCGGGTGAAATTCGATATGACTTGAGCTCCCTTGAAAAAGGCCGACATACCCTTCGTGTTCGGGTATGGGACGTATACAACAACGCCACCGAAGACTATACTGAATTTGTGGTCTCAGATGAGTCTGATATTACGGTTAACCATTTGTTAAACTATCCAAATCCATTTACGACTCATACCACTTTTCATTTCGACCATAATAAGGCTGGTCAACAAATGGACGTCTTAATTCAGGTTATGTCCACCACCGGTCGAGTGGTTAAAACCTTGCGTTATCATTCTCCGTCTTCGTCGGCTCACTTTGACGAAATTTCATGGGATGGAAAAGATGATTATGGAGATGCCATTGGCCGTGGAGTTTATTTGTACAAGTTGACGGTAAAAACCGAAGATGGAAATAAAAATGAATCCGTTCAGAAATTAGTCATCTTAAAGTAGAACTAGTTCACAATAAAAATATAAATTTGCCAATAGCGTTTACCTACAAAATAAAAGATTTGAAAGTCAAAACCGTAATAAGAGCATTAGCTCTAGGAGTTCTAGTATTCATTTTTTCGAATGAACAGGCCAAAGCACAAGGTGGTATAAATACCAAGGTTGATTTACTTGGCCAACGAAATGTTATTACAACGGCCGTTCCCTTTTTAACCATCAGTCCGGATGCACGAGCAGCTGGAATGGGTGATATTGGAGTGGCAACATCCCCCGACGCGAATAGCATACATTGGAATCCAGGAAAGATGGCCTTTATTGAAAAGAAGGGCGGTATTTCACTTGGAGCAGCCCCATGGTTGCGTGCCTTAGTTCCTGATATTTGGTTTTACTATCTTTCTGGATATACAAAAATTGGGGATAAGCAACGTTCAACCATTGGTGGATCTTTACGTTACTTTAGTTTGGGGAACATTGAATTTACAGATGATAATGGTGATGCACAAGGTTCGGATGAACCCAAAGAATTTTCACTCGATTTATCGTACTCACTCCAACTTTCAAAAAACTTTTCTTTTGGAATTGCCACTCGCTACATCAACAGTCGATTGGTCTCAAAACGTACGGTAAACGGAATCGACATACGACCGGGACAAGCTGTGGCCGGCGACATTGGCGCTTATTACAAGAATAAAGTTGAAATTGGACCAAACAAACGAGAATTCGATTGGTCGGTAGGAGCCGCCATCACAAACATGGGTTCTAAGATTTCATACACCGGCGGATCTAAAAGAGATTTCATCCCCATCAACCTGCGAATTGGTACTTTTTGGCAAACAGAAATAGACGAACACAACAAGATTGGATTTGGAATTGACTTTAACAAACTTTTGGTTCCAACTCCTCAAGTGGTATACATTCAAAATTCTTCTGGAAATGATTCCGTTTTTTCGGATGGAAGTAAGCAGATTGACACTTGGATAACTTCGGACGCTCCTTTTTTACAAGGAATGCTTAACTCCTTTGGAGATGCTCCAGGAGGAATAGGTGAAGAGCTCAAAGAATTTGTTACGAACATTGGAATGGAATATTGGTATGAAGACCAATTTGCCATTCGTGCAGGGTACTTTCATGAAGCAGAAACCAAGGGTGGTAGAAAATATGCAACCTTGGGAATTGGTATTCGATATGAAGTTTTTGGACTGGATGTATCATACTTACAACCCTTTAAACAAAGACACCCTTTGCAAAATACGTTGCGATTTACCTTACACTTCGATTTAGAAGCGTTCAACGGGCAATCAAATACTGCACCTCGCTAAGAGCTCAGCTAAAAGAAATTATAAGCCGTATGCAAGTTTGCATACGGCTTTTTTTGTGAATGATTCATAAATATTTAAAATACTATTTACGGGTTGCCTCCCGCATCATCGCAGTGCTGAGCTCTTTGCCGAGATACTTATCAATCAAGCCGTGAATAACATACAAAAGGGGTGTAAGCACTATAGCCACAAAGAATTTATAAATGTAATTCACTACACCTATTCCCAGCACCAAGCTCAAATCCCAACCTTGGCCAATATAGAAGGCAATCAGCAACACAATAAACGAATCTACAAATTGTGAAACCAAGGTCGACCCAGTTGCCCTAAGCCAAAGTTTTGAGTCCTTCGTTTTTTTCTTAATCCACTGAAAAACAGCAACATCAAGAAATTGTCCAACCAAAAATGCAACCAACGATCCTACAATAATCCACAAGCCTTGACCAAACACAAGCTTGAATGCTAAATTCATATCGCCAATGCCATTCATTTTATTGGAAGTAACGTAATAATCGGATGGCGTTAAACTCATGGCAAGATAAACCATTAAAAAAGCATACGAAATTAGAATGGCAGCGAGATAACTTAAAAATCGCACCCCCTTCTTTCCGAAGTACTCATTGATTATGTCCGTCAAAACAAAAACTACAGGCCACAACAAAACTCCGGCAGTCATGTTAAAAGCTAAGGCGTGCCCAAACACATTTAATTCAGCTGGAAGAAAGCCTAAGGTTTTTTCGAGCGAAAACAGCTTGCCACCAATAAATTCGGCCAAAAGTGCATTGGCTATAAAAACGGCTCCAAGCACCACAAATAAATTTCGTTTTTTAGCTTCCATGTTGCGAAAGAAAGTAAAAATCCAAAGCACATCCAAATACAAAATCAAATATTGAGGATAAATCGTTTAATCCAAGCACTTTATGTACGTTTAAATCTACAACTCAAAGCTTGTGAAGAAAACCCCCTTGACACCTTTGACGCAAAGGCGGCAAGGTTACGTAGCTTTGCATTTATGAAAATATTGCTGCTAAATATTTGTTTTTTTCTCAGCCTGCCGGTGTTCGGCCAATCAGCAAGTGAATGGTTGGAATCTGGAAACAATAAAATGGAAGAAGGGAATTCTTTGGGTGCGATTAAAGACTACACATCGGCCATCTCGCTCAATTCCAGCTATTTAGATGCGTATTACGGAAGAGGAAGTGTTTATGCCGAACTGCAAACCTACGGCTTGGCGCTGCGAGATTTTAACTTTGTAATCAGCAAAGATTCCAATTTTGCGGCCGCATTTTTCAATCGATTTGTGGTATACTACGCTCAAGGTTACGCGGCGTTGGCTTTGGCAGATTTAAATAGATACATCAAATTGAGGCCACAAGATCCTCAAGGTTATTTTGCTCGAGCTGAACTCATTCTGGTAGACGGAGATCGTTCTATGGCGCGAGTTGACTATGCAAAAGGTGCATCTTTAGAACCTGCTGATGCCTTGGGATATCTAAGCAGAAGCGAGGTGAATTTAATATTAAACGACACCTTAGCTGCACTGAGCGACGTATCTACTTGCATACGATTGATGCCAGAAATGTCGAGTGCTTTCATGTTTCGTGCCAATCTCTTGGCGGCCATTAAGAAATACAATGAGGCAATAGAAGACTATAACATTTACCTTCTTTCGCACCCCAATTCTGCAAAGGCCTATGCCGGCAGAGCACTGGTGTATGCCGAAGCGGGAATCATATCGGCAGCAGTTGATGACTTCCAGCAATCGCTTCTCCTGCAACCCAATCAACCCATCGTTCAATTCGATCGAGGATATTACCTGTTAACCTTAGAGCGATTTAGTGAAGCTATACAGGATTTTAATCAATGCATTGCCTTACATCACCCAGACCTTAAATTGGTGTATTTTAATAAAGGAATTGCTGAATTCTCTCTGGGAAAAACTAATCTGGCCTGCGAAACCTGGCACAAAGCTGGAGCGGTGGCACAAGATTATATTAAGGATCACTGCGACAAAAAACAGCCGTAATCTTTCCTTTATTTCATCTTAAATATTCGGGAAGAGAGCAATCCCAATTTATTGAGGAAGTACGAAAAACTAACGCGCAACACGCCCAAACCATATTTCACACTTCGACTAAAGTTGATGGATGATGCATCATCAAAATACTTTGTTGGACAGGTAATTTCGCCAATTTCAAAACCGGCATAAAAGATTTGAGCCGTCATTTCGTTATCAAAAACGAAATCATCGGAATTGGCCTCAATGTCTATTTTGTCAAAAACTTTGGTATCGAAGGCCCGATAACCCGTATGGTATTCGGACAGTTTTTGATTCATCAAAATATTCTGTGTAAGCGTAAGCACTCGGTTTGCGAAGTACTTGTACATAGGCATACCTCCTTTAAGTGCGCCTTTTCCTAATATTCTTGAGCCATACACCACAGGGTAAACCTCATTGGTGATGATGCTGGCCATTGCCAACAAAAGCTTTGGCGTGTATTGGTAATCTGGATGGAGCATAATAACCACATCCACCTTGAGTTCTAAAGCCTTGGCATAACAAGATTTCTGATTCCCTCCGTATCCACGATTTTTTGAATGTGCAACAATGTGCTTGATTCCCAATGCTTTACCTGTTGCAATAGTTTCATCACTGCTGGCATCATCTACCAAAATTACCTCATCAACAACATCGAATGGAATTTCAACAAAGGTCTGTTCTAAAGTTTTTGCCGCATTATATGCAGGCAAAACCACGGCTATTTTTTTATCATTCAGCAAACTTAAAAGCTTAGGCGTTCATTAATATGTATACACCAGCGCCCGCTAAATAACCCGAGATGGCCAACCAACTAATTTTCTTCAAATACCAGAAAAAATCAATTCGCTCCAATCCCATCGCAGCCACTCCAGCGGCTGATCCAATGATTAATGAAGATCCACCAACACCCGCACAATACGCCAAGAACAACCAAAAATTACCGGATGCATTAAAAAACGACAAGTACTCTGGATTGGCAGCCGTAGAAAGCATTTCGGGGGTAGTTATCGGATACATTCCTTGCGCTGCTGCAACCAACGGGACGTTATCAACGATGGACGACAAAAAGCCTATTACCACATTAATGGCATAAATGTTTCCAATTTTTTCGCTCAAGAATACCGCCATGTCATTCAAGATGCCATATTCCTGTAAACTGGCAACCGCCATCAATATTCCTAAGAAGAATAGCACGCTGGCCATATCCACTTTTTGCAAAACGCCAATCACCGATAATTCGTGTTTATCTTCATTATTCTTAGCTCGATGTATAATTTCTGTAGTAACCCAAAGAACACCTAAGCTGAGCATCATGCCCATAAATGGCGGAAGATGAGTAAACGTTTTAAAGATTGGCACAAAAACCAACCCCCCAATTCCCATAGAAAAGATAAGAATACGCTCTTTCGATGTGGTTGGATTAGCATAATGCTCAATCCCCTCAGATTTCATGGGTCGCTCCAGTTTTTGTCCTTTTAACGAGAAACTCAAAAGAAAGATAGGAACAATGGTTGCCACCATGCTCGGTATGATTAGGTTGATAACCATTTTGTCAACAAAAGGCAACTGCCCCTTAATCCAAAGCATGGTGGTGGTAACATCTCCAATTGGAGACCAAGCCCCACCTGCATTTGCAGAAATCACAACCATTCCAACAAAGATCCATCGGGTGTTTTTATCCTTAATGAGCTTGCGAAGCAATGAAACCATTACAATAGTAGTGGTAAGATTATCAAGAACTGCCGACAGGAAGAAGGTTAAGGTACAAACGATAATGAGCAGCTTAATGGCAGAAGTGGTTTTAATGGCATCAGTAATTACGGCAAAACCTTCGTGAGCATCAACCAATTCTACGATGGTCATTGCTCCCATCAAAAAGAATAGTATGCTGCCTATGTCGAAGATGTGATGAACCAAGCCGCCACTAAAAGAGAACCCTTCTCTGCCGTGTTCAATAATGTGCTGAATTTGATGACCGTCTCCCTCTAAGGTAAAAACATAAATTGCCCAACACAGCATCCCTGTTATTAAGGCAGAAGCCGCTTTGTCAATTTTGATTGTATGTTCGGTGGCAATGGCCAAATAGCCCAGTACGAAAACAACAATTATTAGTGCCGTCATTATAGCTCTTCTTTAAATTTTGGCAAAAATAATCTAAAAGTGCAGACTATGGTATTCGGGGATATCCTTCAAAAAATCAATCATTTTAGTTGATGTATCTATATGAGCTACAATGGTGGTATTGCCATTGCTGACGAGCAAATAAGGAACATCAATTACATGGTTATACGCACTTACTTGCTCAAAAACTAAATTTGTAAGCGGCACTTTAGGTGCCTTGCATTCGATTAATAAAATCGGTTTAGAGTCTTTGTAAACCAGCACATCAAAACGCTTTTTTAAGCCATTGTACTTAATTTCTCGTTCTACGGCAATGGTGTTAATTGGGTAACCGAATTGATTGCACAGTTCGTAAATAAGAAACTGCCGAACTTCCTCTTCAGGTGTACACATCAAGTATTTTTTGCGAATTGGATCAAAAAAGTACCGTTTGTTTTTATCAACACGAGTTTTAATTCCAATATTTTCCCAACTAAATTGCACGCCTGTTAATATAAATGGATTGATGACGCACAAATCAACGTTGAATTGAGCTCGCATCAAAATTACCCGCAAAAAAAACATGTCGAGCATTAAAGATTTTAAAGCAATCATCGATCGAATTGATAAAAAGCAATTCGAGCCCATCTACTTTTTAGAGGGGGAAGAGTCGTATTTCATTGACAAAATAGCCGACAAATTGGAAGCCTCCGTTTTAACAGAATCCGAAAAGAGTTTCAATTTTCAGATCTTGTACGGCCGTGAGGTTCAAATCTTGGATTTAATTGCTGCTGCCAAAAGATTTCCGATGATGGCAAATCATCAGCTGATTATTGTTCGAGAAGCTCAGTACTTGAAAGGCATTGAAGGAATCATCGATTACATTAGTAATCCAGTTCCCTCTACCATTTTAGTAATACTGTACAAAGGGAAAAAAGTTAGTCGGGCTACTAAATTAGGCAAGTCGCTCAAACAAAAAGGCGCATTTACCAGTGACCGAATGCGTGAAAGTGAGGTTGCGAGCTGGTTGGAATACCACATCAAACACCTGGGTCTTCAAATTCAACCTCAGGCAACTCGCTTATTACTTAACAGTCTTGGCACTTCGTTGTCGAAGTTGAGTAACGAGCTCGACAAGATAAAGGTAAATCTCAATGGTCAAACCATGATTACCGCAGAAATTGTTTCAAAAAATACGGGGATCGACCGAGAATACAACGTTTTTGAATTAACAAAGAGCTTGGGTCAACGCAATCTTGAAAAAAGTATGCGCATTGTAAAATATTTTGCCTCCAATCCAAAAGACAATCCCTTTATACTGGTGCTTTCCAACATATTTAGTTACTTCAAACGAGTTCACATGGTGCAGCTAACCGGAAGCAATAACAAATCAGAAGTGGCTAGAACACTGGGTATTAGCCCGTATTTTGTAGACGAATATATTTCAGCCGCGCAAAAATACCGTCCATCAGAAATGCACGACATTATTAGATTGTTCCATGAATTTGATCTGAGATCGAAGGGTTTAGAAGGTGGATCCAGTGCCGATTCTGAACTTTTGACAGAATTGGTAGCTAGAATAATAAAGTAATTGATAGATTTGTCATCATAAAAGTAAAAATAAGAAAAGTATGAAAAAAATGATACTAGCTGCGGCGGTTCTAGCTTCTAGCATGGGATACGCGCAACAAACTATTAAGTCAACCAATCATGATTTACGTTCAAATCCGTCTACCGATAAAATCACTTTATCTCAGACGCAAGCCATCGAAAATCCGATTGGAAATTTACAACAACCTACTGCTGAAGACAAATCAACGCTAGGAAAAGCAAGAGATGATTCATACAGTTTTGTTAAAATTGGCTCCACATTTTATGATTTGCAAACCAATGCCGCCGTTGGAAGAAGATTATTGTTGCACGACGATGGTACCTTTACTGCTGCATGGACCTTTAGTGGGTCTATGAGCACCACTTTCCCTGATCGTGGTTCTGGGGTAAATTATTACAACGGTACTACTTGGGGCAGTTTCCCAGCGGTAAGTACTGAAAATGGCACACGTACTGGATGGCCATCCATTGGTGAAATTGACGGAAAGGTTTACACACTTGCACACAGTGCCGATGGAACGGGTCTTAGAATGACCATGAACACTGGTAAGGGCAAGACGGATTGGTCTTCTCCTAAAAAAGTGTTGGACTATGTAGATGGCGAACCTATTTGGAATAGAAGTGCTACGGTTGGTTCTACCATCCATGTATTAACCAACTTCTCAGCTCAAGATACTTCGAAAGATGTTTACATTAACGGCATGGTTAATCCAACTACCTACTCTCGTTCATTCGATGGTGGCGCTACTTGGGTTGATGAACACATCATGTTGCCGGGTTACGATACTTCAAGATATTTAAGTGGTGGTGGAGATACCTACCACATTGAAACTAGAGACTCTATTGTTGCGATCGTAATTGGCGGAACTACAAAAGATGTTTCGCTTTGGAAATCAATGGATAACGGAGATACTTGGACAAAAACAATCGCTGATTCATTTGCATATCCTGCTTTTACTTGGGGATCAAAATTAATTCCTGAAGCGGATCGTATTGAAGGAAACGACGGTTCGGTATCTTGTGTAATCGACAACAATGGAGATGTACACATTGCCTTTGGACGTTTAGGTTATTACGACACGGATACAACCGATGAGTCCATGTTTGTACCTCAGTTCTACAATGCATATCACTGGAGTGAAAACTTCCCAACGGTTAAGCCATGCGGAACTCCTATTGATATGGATTTTGCCAACGACCCAAATGGATCACCATACGATTTTGCAGCCGAAACCAACAATTCAATGACTACTGATGGACCGGGCAACGGCTTGGGCTATGCAGCTCGTTACGGCGGAACAAGTATTTCAACGCACACCAGCCTTTCTGTTGGTGCCGATAATACCATTTATGTAACTTGGGATGCTCCAGTTGAATTTACCTACCACGACTTTGGTGCCAACTTTAGAGATGTTCATATTGGATTTTCTGTGGATGGCGGCGAAAACTTTGCAGTGAGCCAAAATGCTACTCAACTAAGAGAAACCGAAGCTGCTTTTGCTAGTCAAGCTAGTGTAGCAAATGATTTTGTTCATTTTATTTTCCAAAACGATGCTCACCCAGGTACCAACTTGCAAAACAGCGGTCCGGGTAATTTGCACCCTAATGTTGAAAACACCATTTACTACGCAGCAATTCCGGTTGCCGATATTAAAGATGGCGTGTTAGGTCAAAATACATTGGCCGCTAAGAACGTAACAAAAGATGCTAAAGTGTTTGTGGTGAGTCAAAACTATCCAAACCCATTTGATGGTTCTACGAATGTGATCGTTTATCTTCGATCTGCAGATGAATTGTCATACACCGTTATGGATGCATCGGGCAAGGTGGTTGCTCAAGAAGGCCTTGGTTATACAAGCGCAGGGAATCATGAATTTACAATCAACGGATCGAACCTTCAAGCAGGTGTTTATTTCTACACTGTTAAGACGGGTTACAATGAAGTTACTCGCAAGATGACCATTGTTAAATAAACTTTAATCCAAAGACAAAAAAAGGAGTGCAATCGCACTCCTTTTTTTTAGTTAACATATTGACAATTAAAATCTTAACGCCAAGAACGTTCGGGATTTAATCTAAAAAAGTTTGAATAAATAAATTTTGATTTTGGGGTTGTGCGTTAATAATCTAAAGAGTAAATTTGCAGCCTTTATCGCGGGTGTGGTGAAATTGGTAGACACGCCAGACTTAGGATCTGGTGCTTCACGGCTTGGGGGTTCGAGTCCCTTCACCCGCACTTTTTTCTCTTTATCTCACCATAATTTAAGTACATCGCAGTGAACGTAACATTTGAAGAAAAGGATGCGTTAAACGCCTTATTAACCATAGAATTGAATCCGGCTGATTACAATCCTCGCATTGATTCAGAACTTAAAAAGTACCGCGGTCAAGCGGTTATTCCTGGATTTAGAAAAGGACAAGCACCCATGGGTGTGGTGAAGAAGATGGTGGGTAAATCGCTCTTGGTTGAAGAGGTTAATAAGTTGGCAGGTGAAGCCTTATACAACTATCTTAAAGAAAACAACATCGACATTCTTGGACAGCCACTTGCTTCGTTAGAAAAAAGCCCAATTGTTGATTTTGACAATCCAACCGACTTTACCTTCTTTTTTGATCTCGGACTTGCTCCAAACTTCGAATTAAATTTTTCTGAAAAAGATGAGGTTATTCGTTACAAAATCAACTTAGAAGAATCGGACGTTGATGAAGAGATCGAAAACAACAAAAGACGTTACGGTACGATGACCACAGTTGAACAAAGTGGGGATGATAAGGATTCTTTAAAAGGAATTTTAACCGAACTTGATACCAAGGGTCAGCCATTTGAAGGGGGTGTTGCAGATAAAGAATCAACCGTTTTGTTGGAAATGATTCAAGATTCGGCAACAAAGTCTTCATTGATGGGCAAGAAGGTTGGCGATGTTGTGGTTGTAAACGTTAAAAAGTTTTTCAACGACAATGAAAAGGTAATGGCGTCAACACTTGGAATTCCGGCAGAAGGTCTTTCCGATTTGAATTCAGAATTTTCACTGTCAATTCAAGAAATAAATCGTTTTGCAGCTGCAGAGCTTGATGAACAATTGTTTGAAAAAATGTTTGGACCCGGTGTAGTAGCTGACGCCGATGATTTTAGAACGAAGATCAAAGCCAATATGGAGAGCTATTATGCCTCCGAGGCTGAAAATCAAGTAGATCACACCATCTCGCACGTTATTACCGATAAACATAGTTTTACGCTTCCCAACGATTTTTTAAAACGCTGGTTAATTAACAATCATCCAGACGTTTACAACGAAGGGAACGTTGAGGAGTTGTACGCTAAGGAATCCAATCAGCTAAAAAATCAGTTGATTACCGAGAAGGTAATTGAAAAATTCAGTCTTGAAGTTACAGAAGAAGATTTAACACAAATATCGCTGGGTTATACGGCCAACATGTTGCGTCAATATGGAATGCCAAATGCAGATTTGGAAACCATCAAGTATTTTGAAACTAAAAACAAGGAAGATAAGAACTACATGCGTAAAATTCGAGACATTGCCATCGACCGAAAAGTCGTTGAACAAGTTAAGTCGATGATTACCTTAACGTCCACAGAAATATCCATAAAGGATTTTTATAAGAAGATTGAAGACCACAACCAAGAACATAATCATCATTAATTGGTTAGTTTTGAAAAGAATAAATGAATATGGACTTCGGTAAAGAATTTAAATCATACGCAACCAAACACATGGGTATCAACAGCATGCATGTTGATCACTACATTGAAAACAGCATACGACCTTACGGGTTAACCCCAAACATTATTGAAGAACGTCAGATGAACGTAGCTTCAATGGATATTTTCTCTCGATTAATGATGGATCGAATCATCTTTTTAGGGGTACCCATCGACGATCAAGTTGCAAATATTGTTATGGGCCAGTTGCTCTTTTTGGATTCGACGAACCCAAATCGCGACATTCAAATTTACATCAACAGTCCAGGTGGGTCGGTTTATGCCGGTTTGGGCATTTACGACACGATGCAATACATTTCATCCGACGTAGCCACCATATGTACCGGAATTGCTGCAAGCATGGCAGCAGTCTTGCTCTGTGCAGGTACTGCAGGAAAACGAACGGCCTTAAAACATTCCAGAACCATGATTCATCAGCCTCTTGGTGGTGCTCAAGGGCAAGCTTCTGATATGGAAATAACCGTAAACGAGATTAAGAAATTAAAAAAAGAATTATACGACATCATTTCGAACCACAGTGGCCAAACGTATAAAAAAGTTCAAGCCGATTCGGATCGAGATTATTGGATGACGGCTACAGAAGCTAAAGCTTATGGGATGGTAGATGACATTCTAACCAAAACAAAAGAAGAAAAAAAATAATTTGACGGAAAAAGAAATTTCTTGTTCATTTTGCGGCCGACCCAATAGTCAGGTTTCATTATTAGTTTCGGGCATTGATGCTCACATTTGTGATGAATGCATTGAACGCGGACACTCTATTGTTAGCGAAGAAAAAGATCATCGAAAAGCCACCACGCCATTCGAAATTGAGCTCTTAAAACCCAAAGATATTAAAGAGCATCTCGATGCATATGTGATTGGTCAGGATGATGCGAAAAAAGTACTTTCGGTTGCCGTGTACAATCACTACAAACGGTTGCTTCACTTAAAGAAAGGCGACAATAAAGGGGTTGAGCTTGAAAAGTCAAACATCTTAATGGTGGGCGAAACTGGCACAGGAAAAACATTGATGGCCAAGACCTTAGCCAAGATATTAAATGTTCCTTTCTGCATTGCAGATGCTACTGTTTTAACGGAAGCCGGTTATGTAGGAGAAGATGTGGAAAGCATCATCACACGTTTGTTACAATCTGCCGATTATGATGTTGATTCTGCCGAACGCGGCATTGTATACATCGACGAAATGGATAAAATTTCTCGAAAAAGCGATAACCC
>JBLHHI010000009.1:0-44811 GCA_047614125.1 Bacteroidia bacterium
GATGCTGTGTTAATTACCGGAGGACTTGGTCCTACAAAAGATGATGTTACCAAGTTTGCCCTATGTGAATTCTTCCAAGATAAACTCGTTGTTCACGAGGAAAGCTTAACGCACATTAGAGCCATGTTTGAACGTGTTGGCCGCAGCATGAATCCAGCCAACCTTCAGCAAGCACATCTTCCTTCAAAGTGCCAAGTTTTACAAAACGATTTTGGCACCGCACCTGGAATGCTGTTTACACACAACAAAATCAAAATTTTTAGCATGCCGGGCGTTCCTTATGAAATGAAAGGCATAATGCAAAGCCATGTTTTACCCATGTTAGAAACACTGGGTGGTGATGTAGTAGAACATAGAACCTTTGTAACAGCCAATGTGCCTGAATCGCATATTAGTGAAATGCTTGAAGCGTTTGAAAACAGTCTTCCAGCGAGTTGTAAGCTCGCCTATTTGCCTCATTTTAATTTCGTTCGGTTGCGTTTAACGGTGCGCGGGAAAAAAGCAAGTAAGCTGCATGAGTTACTCACGGCTAAATCACTCGAACTAACCAAAATATTGGGCAAGATGGTTATTTCTGAAACGGATGGCCAAATTCAAGAAATACTGAGCAAAATACTTGCCAAACGAAAAGAGTCGATTACCTGCGCCGAAAGTTGCACCGGAGGCTACGTTTCTCATTTGCTCACCTCTGTTCCGGGTTCATCAGCTTATTTTCCGGGTTCAGTGGTTACCTATTCGTACGAAAATAAGTCGGAATTTTTGGGCATCGACCCTACCTTGCTGTGGAGTCAAGGAGCTGTTAGTAAGGAGGTTGTAGAACAGATGTGCGTAGCAGCTCGTGCAAAAATGAAGACCAACTATGCCTTAGCTCTTTCGGGAATAGCCGGGCCAACTGGCGGAACGCCAGATAAACCGGTTGGAACGGTTTGGATAGCTGTTTGCAATGAAAATGAGGTATTTAGCAAGATGTACGTATTGCGTGGAAATAGAATACAAAACATACAACGATCGGCCTATTTGGGTTTGGAAATGGTTCGAAAATTAATGTGCAATGAGCTTCCATCTAGCACGGAAGGCATACCCTTGTCGAACGTAGATTAACACAACTACGGATTTGGTCTATTCTGGCCAACCTTTTCCACCTTGTAAACAAAGTATTTAGTATCTCCAAGAAAGAAGAGTTTAATGTATTTTTCATGGTAGTAAAGCTTTACGCGGTACGCTCCATCCATGGCAGCTTCGAGTTCTGCAAGCACTTGCTCATCATCTTTGTTAACGCTAAATTGCCAAATACTTGAAGTAATGTCTCCACCATCATCCGAAAACCCACCCGTATTAAGCTGACCTTCCTTTGTTTTGATTAGAATCCCCTTCTCGCTTAATTTCATCAACTCTCCAGCACGTCTTCCTTCGCTAAAATTGAGCGTGATGGCCAATACCAAAAAAATTATTAAAAATGCAAGTGAGATAAAGAGGGTCCATATAAAAAATCTGCGTATGCGCTCCATTTTTCTGATTATTTATTGAATGAGCCTCAAAAATACGCTATGTTTGCTTTTCACTCATAAAAGTCTAAAAAAATGAAAAAAATGTTTAAAAGCCTTGCCATACTCTTTGTTGCAGTATCATTGGCATTTGCCGTAACATCTTGTAACAACTCTGACACAAAATGTAAAGAGGATTGCAAGAAAGAATGTTGCGAGAAAAAGGGAGAGCACGATGAAAAATGCGAAGCCGATTGCGAAAAGCCATGTTGTAAGAAAGGCGAAGCCGTCGATACCTCTAATTCAGCAACCCCACCAGCACATGGTGATGACGATCACGGAACCGATCATGGCGACCACCATAACAACTAAGATATAACACTTAAAACAATTAAAGCCCCGTTCTTCGGGGCTTTTTATTTACAGAATATTTTGACTCAACTCGTTGAAAATAAGATTACTGCCCTCATTATTACACGTAATGAAGAACGCAATATTGAGCGCTGTTTAGCCTCATTATTTCAAGTTGCCGATGAAATAATTGTGTTGGATTCTTTCAGTTTAGACAATACCAAGACGCTATCGCTTCCATTCAATGTTCGGTTTATAGAACACGAATGGTTGGGATACGCAGCTTCTAAAAATCTGGGATCGAGCCATGCTTCAAATGATTTCATCTTATCGGTGGATGCAGATGAGGTGCTTGACGCAGAAGCCATTGAACACATCCAACTTGCAAAGAAAGGCGGCCTTTCTGGGGTATATCAATTAAAAAGAAAGAACTTTATCGGAAAATCGTGGGTGCGACATGGGGGCTGGTATCCCGATTGGAAACTTCGTTTGTACGACCGCCGATTGGCGGTTTGGAAAGGCAATTATGTTCATGAAGAATTAGCACTCTCAAATCAAGATGTAAAGAACTTAAAGGGTAATTTGTTGCATTATACGGTGCAAGATTTATCCGAACAAAGCCGCACAGTGCACAAATACGCTAAGCTGGCGGCACAGCGGCATCTTTCGCAAGGCAAAGCCATGCATCCGGTACGAGCATTGTTGCGAACCCTAGCTGCCTTTGTTAAGATCTACCTTCTAAAACTTGGTTTTCTGGATGGGCTTTTAGGTTTGCAAGTTGCTTTAATCTCTGCTCAGTCTAAATGGCTGCGTTATACGTATTTCAAATCGTTGAAAAGTAAATAACAATATCCGTGTTTTATGGATGTTCAAGATGATATTTGCACTTCTTTGAAAAAGATTCAAAATAAATCCCTAAAAAATTATAACACCTTCGGCATCAATGCCTTAGCAAGATGTTTTTACGAAGTATCTTCCATCTCAGAAATTCGTACTCTAATCAAAAAGCGGGTATTCTCCTCAAAGTATTTAGTGTTAGGCGGGGGCAGCAATATGTTGTTGACCCAAGATTTTGAAGGAAGTGTGATCAAAATAAACCTTTCGGGAATTACAATTTTGAAAGAAGCAGATAATTTTGTAGAGGTTGAATTTGCGGCGGGAGAAAACTGGCATCAATGCGTTTTATTTTGCATTAACAATAATTGGGGAGGAATTGAAAATCTATCTCTGATCCCAGGAAATGTAGGTGCGGCGCCCATTCAAAACATTGGAGCCTACGGGGTGGAAATAAAAGACCTTCTTGTACAAGTACATGCCATTGGCCTAAGAGATGGCGAGGAGCTCACCTTTGCGAATTCGGATTGTGAGTTTGGTTATAGATCCAGTATTTTCAAGGAAAAACTTAAAGGCTCCCATATCGTTACGTCTGTAGTACTTCGCCTTAGCAAGAGCCCGAATCATCGATTAAATCTCGATTACGGGGATATAAGAACCCAATTAAGTCAGTCGGAAATTTCAAATCCCACCATTTCGGATGTTAGCAGAGCGGTAATATCCATTCGATCAAGTAAGTTACCCGACCCTTCAGAATTAGGAAATTCAGGTAGTTTTTTTAAGAATCCTTTGGTGCCACCTACGGAGATTGAACGACTGCTTGCAAACTTTCCAGAACTGCGTTGGTTTAAGGTTGATGAAATGCACTGCAAATTGGCAGCAGGTTGGTTAATAGAGCAATGTGGCTGGAAGGGTAAAAGAGTTGGCAACGTTGGTAGTCATTCAAAACAGGCCTTAGTTTTGGTTAATTACGGGCAAGCAAAGGGGCAAGAAGTATTAGAATTGGCTCGCCAAATTATTGATTCGGTATACAACAAGTTTGAAATTAAACTCGAAGCTGAGGTTAATATAATAACATAGAATTATGGAGAATTGGAGCATAGAAGGTTCGGTGATATTTGAGGACAATCATTTAATTGCGGTGAATAAACCTGCTGGCATGCTGGTTCAGGGCGATGATACCGGTGATAAGGCTCTTGGAGATTATGTAAAAGAATACATAAAGAAAAGATATAAAAAACCCGGCGATGTTTTTCTTGGAACAATTCATCGCATTGATCGGCCGGTAAGTGGTTTAGTGATTTTTGCAAGAACATCCAAGGCGTTGGCACGCATGAATGAGCTCTTTCGAGAAAAATTGATATCCAAAACCTATCTGGCATTGATTGAAAACAAACCTGGCCGACTTTCACAAAACTTGGTACATTATTTAACCAAAGACACCGATAAAAATGTGGCAAAAGCACACGACCATGAGGTAAAAAACTCGAAGAAGGCGGAGTTAAGCTACGACTACATAGGAACGGCAAATCACAAGTTTCTAATTCGCGTAATGCCGAGCACAGGCAGACCTCACCAAATTCGTGTACAATTGTCAAAAATCGGATATCCCATTGTTGGAGATTTGAAGTATGGCAGTAAGATTGGAAAGGGAAATTTCATCTACCTACATGCAAAAAGTCTGAGCTTTATTCATCCAGTAAAAAAAGAAAGGATAGTTTTGCACTGCCCATTGCCGGATGAAATGAACTGGCAATTTTTCACCTCATTTGAGGGGCTAAATAATTGATTTACAATTATTTATCAATAAAACAATAGTTAAATGTATAAATAAGATGAACGGATTTTTTAAGGTACCAGTTGCTAAAAACGAACGCGTTAGGGATTATATACCCGGTACAGAAGAAGTGGAAGGAGTAAAACAAAAACTTGCAGAAATGCGAGCAGAAAAAAGAGATATTCCAATGTACATTGGGTCGGAAGAGGTTCGAACTGGAAAGGTCAAATCCATGCATCCTCCCCACGATACACAGCATAATTTAGGTAACTACCATATAGGTACGAAAGCACACGTAACTCAAGCCATTAATGCAGCTTTAGCGGCAAAGTCGGATTGGGAATATATGCCATGGGAGCATCGAGCAGCGATCTTTTTAAAAGCTGCTGATTTGTTGGCGGGACCGTACCGAAACGAGATAAACGCTGCTACGATGTTGTGTCAAAGCAAAAATGTTTATCAGGCAGAAATCGATGCTTCTTGCGAATTCATTGATTTTTTGCGATTTAATGTTCAGTTCATGACTGAAATCTACAGCGAACAACCTCCAGAAAATTCTCCTGGAGTTTGGAATCGTTTGGAATACAGGGCTTTAGAAGGATTTGTCTTTGCCTTAACCCCATTTAATTTCACGGCAATTGCCGGGAATTTGCCAAGTTCTGCGGCCATGATGGGCAATACAATTGTTTGGAAACCAGCTGAATCTCAGATTTATTCTGCGCACGTAATCATGAAGGTTTTTAAAGAAGCGGGTTTACCAGATGGCGTTATTAACTTGATTTATGTTTCTGGGCCCGAAGCTGGCGAAGTAATCTTCAATCATCGAGATTTAGCCGGACTCCACTTTACTGGATCAACCGGAGTATTTAGACATCTTTGGAAAGAGATTGGAAACAACATTGCTAAATACCGAAGTTATCCAAGAATTGTTGGCGAAACTGGAGGGAAAGATTTCGTGATGGTTCACAAATCATCAAACAGCGCTCAAGTTGCCACGGGATTGGCCAGAGGAGCGTTCGAATTCCAAGGACAGAAGTGTTCAGCTGCTTCGCGAGCATACCTTCCATCCAACTTAGCGGAAGATGTTCTTGGGCAACTTAAATCAATGTTGGCAACTATGAAAATGGGCCCAACAGAAGATTTTACCAACTACATTAATGCGGTAATTGATGAGAAATCATTCAAAAAAATAACGGCCTACATTGATCAGGCTAAAAAAGACGGCATGGAAATAATATCGGGAGGCAATTACGATATGTCGAAAGGCTACTTCATTGAACCTACCGTTATTTTGGCGAAAGATCCAGCTTATACTACCATGTGTGAAGAAATATTTGGCCCCGTGCTCACCATCTATGTATACGATGAGGATGCGTATGAAGAGACCCTTGCTTTGGTAGACCAGACTGGAGATTACGCACTTACAGGAAGCATATTTGCAACGGATCGAGGTGCCGTTTTAAAAGCAGTTAACGCCCTTCGCAACAGTGCCGGAAACTTTTATATTAACGATAAACCGACCGGCGCCGTTGTAGGACAGCAACCCTTTGGTGGTGGCAGAGGTTCGGGTACCAACGACAAGGCTGGTTCAAAAGCAAATTTAATGCGATGGACGAGTATGCGCACCATTAAAGAAACCTTTGCAGCACCCACTTCATACGAGTATCCATTTCACAAGGCACAAAGTAGAGAATAGTTCCCATTTTGAGATTTTTTCCCAAAGTGCGCTTCGTGTATTTGAGGGGATAATTAAATCACTATTCAATAACAATCTAATGGCAACGTTCTGTTTTTCAGCACGTTGCCTTTTGTTTTTAGGACGAAACTGGCGTTAAAATCGAAGGTAAAAGATCACTGGCATATAAATTGTTGAAGCAGATTCGATTAGTATCACCTTTAAAAACACATTACGACAACTCGATTATGCAAAAGTTTAATTTATTAAATTTCTTTTACGGGCTGGGGGCTGCAATTATATTAATTGCTTCACTGTTTAAGTTTGTAGGATGGAATGGAGCCGATACCCTATTTATGGTAGGGCTGATTGGAGAGGCAATTATCTTTCTGATATCTGGAGCCCAACCAATTGCCAAAGCAAATCAGTATCGGTGGGATAAAGTATTTCCTCAATTGCGAAACGCATCCGTAACAGAAGAGGCTGAAGCGTACAATCAAGCTCTATCACTCGACGCCGCAGAGTTTACTCAAGAACAACAGATAACAAAAATTGTTGAATCAATTCTTGCGCTAAACAATTCGGTTGAAACCTTAAATAACGCTACGAAAAAGCTTACTTCTTACGTTGAAAACTTGGAAACGAACTATGAGTTGGTCACCAATTCTACCCTCGACTACCACAAAGAGATTAACAGCTTAAAGATAAAAATTGCAAGTGCCAACAACAAGTTGCGTGAATTTGAGAATTATAAATTCTAAGAAAAATCATGGAATCAAGTGCTCAGAAACTCAGACAAAAGGCGATTAACCTTTTGTATCTCATTGTACTCGCCCTCTTATTTACTTTCATAGAGTCAGACTTTGTTGATACAACGCGTGAAACGAACGCCTCGCTCAACCTTATGTGCAATGAGGTTGAACGGCAAAGCACCAAGTATAATATGATGGTGCTCAACTCGATCAACGAAGATCGCAAGGATCTTTTTGACGATACCAAGCTCAAAATCTTAAAAATTGATGAATTAACGGCCGAGATAATTGCAAAAATCGAAACGTTGAAATATTCAATGATAAAAGAAAAAGGGTTCAATAAATTTGGATTCTTGAAAGAAGGCAAGAGTGAAAACATCCCAAAACGGGTCTTGCTTCAAGAAGGGAATGCCAAAAAGCTCATTGAAACCATTAAGATCTATAAAGAAGAAATTGGAGAATTCTTGCTGGCAGATGAAAAAGATCAATTAGATAGCATCTTATCACTGCCCGTCTTAATGCAGAAGTCTACCGGAAACATGACGAGCCTTGAAAATTATTTTTTCAAAAAAGCTCCCTTAAATGTTGCTATTTTAAATCTGTCTCATTTCAAAAGCAGGTTGGAACGTTCCAGAACCTATGTAATCAATCGAGTGATTCAAAATCTGTTGATTGAACATGGAAATCCAGTACCGTACAGCGTAGTTCCGATTATCAAATACGAGTATTTGCCAGGAAATCCAACGCAATACATCGTCTTCCCCGACGAACTCAGCGACCGCGAAAGCAGAACGCAATTGCAAAAAAGCCCTTTGTATGTAGAATCGCTTACAGATTCGATATACGCGGTGGGTAAGCCCGCTCAGTTTCGAATTAATTTTGATACTACAAATAATAACGTTGCTACAGCATCCATTGAAGGACCCAACGGTTTCCAACAATCGTTCAATTTACGTAAACCAGGTCCATTTATGTTTGTACCGGAAATTAAAGGAAGCTACAGCATTCGTATTAACAGCAACGGAGTGGTGAGTGGAAAGCGTATTAAAGTAATTGATATTGAGCCCATTATTCAAAACAATTCCAGCGGAACCTTATACATTGGAATTGATAATATATTAAACATTAAAACTTCGGAATTTGAAAACACAGAAGGTCTAACTGCACGCATTTCCGATGGCGTAATCCTTCAAAAAGGAAAGAACTTCTATGCTCGAGTACAAAATCCCGGTCAAGTAAAAGTGGAAATTTTTGCTAAAATGGATTACGGATATGTGAAGGTTGCAGAAAAATCGTTCTTAGTTCGTGAGTTAAATAAGCCCATTGCTACCGTTTTAGACCGTGGAAATGGTGCGGAAATTAGCCTGGCGGATGTACCTAAAATTCGAACCGTTGAAGTTAAAAGCAACGAAGTACTGATTAATGAACAATACTATGTATCCAACTTCCGGTTTACGATCATCTACAACGAACACACTTCTATTTTAAAACCCATAGAAAACAAAGGGAGTTCGTTGAATTCGAACTCATTAGAAGCTCTGAAACGAGCTAAAGTTGGTGATATAATCACGATCAACGAGATACAAGCCAAATCATCTCTTGGCAACGAAATAAAAGTATCACCTGTTTCATACACTGTAAAATGAGAAAAATGAAAAAGCGTGTATACCATATATTTAAGATACTTTTTTTGATGACACTTTGTGCGCAACTGAGCTATGGGCAAACGGTCAAGAAAATCTTTCCAAAAAACATTGGGAAAGATATGGTATTGACGGACGGTGATTACATTGTTCGAGGCGTGAATACGATTTCAGAAAACAGCATATTAACCGTTTCCACAGGGGTTAACCTTTGGTTTGGAAGCGGTGCCGTTATTAATTGCGAAGGCGGAGTTGATTTTAAAGGAGCAGCAAATAAATTCATAACAATCACCAGCGAGAATCCCGAAAATCAAGGAGTTGGCTTCGTATTCAAAGGGGCTGTTGAAAAACCAGTTTCTTTCGAATACACCATTTTCACTCAACTCATAAAACCCATCCAGTTTAACAAAAACTGGTACCGGCCAACCATTGTGTTCAAAAACAACTTGTTTACCTTATTGTTGGAAAGCGGCGTATTTTTTGAAATACAGGAGATTGATAAAATTATGACGAACCAAACGGTAACGATCGTAATTGACGGAAACACCATTTCGAATAATTCGGGAAGTATGTTGTTGGCAGAAGCTTCTTGGGAAATGTTGAAATTGCAAATAACGAACAACGTATTTTCAAGAAACGAGTTTATTGGCAGAGAGTTGAATGGTATTTTCACCACCCCTTTATTCTTAAACTACAATAATTTAAACGGAGCTTTAAATCCTCCGGTTATTAAAAACAACTCAATAAGTTACAACTATGGCAGCCTTATTCACGATGATACGATCGAGTTTTTTTCGGCATATTTAACCGCCATTGGTTCGGCAGATCAACTCGACATTAATCAAAACTATTTTGGCGATGATGCGGGTTCGGCGTTTGAACGACTCTTGCAACAGATTACTTCGAGCCAATGCGCCCCCTTCCTAAACTATACAAACCTACAACCTCAACCCGAAAAAGATCTAAATGCGCACATCTATAAGATTGCTGTTAACGGGGATCGGGTAGATAATTCAAATTACGATGTAACCATCAATAACACAACAAACTACATCGAAATGATCAGCAACAAGGCCGTCATTCCGTCCAATAATTTTAGGGTGAACTACATCTATTTAGCAAAAAATACGTTGCGCGTTGAAGACTTAAAACACAACTTGTATTTCGAAAATGGCAATCTTAAAACCAAGATTGAAGCCAAAGATCGGATACTAAAAATGTTTCCAGATGGGTACATTCGTGTAGGCGGTTTGGTAGATGAACGAGGGTTTATTGTTCCTACAGTTAACATTGGTCTCAAGAACTTTTTGATTGCCAATAAAGACTTTATTAAGGGATACGAAAGCTATAAGGATATTCCGAGAATTGAAGTTTCTACCGAGCGTTTAGAAAAAGATACCATTACTTACGTACACCAGGATCCCAGCAATTTGCAAGATTCGATTGTAGACTTTGATACGCTTTTGGTTAAGGTTAAAAAGAAATACTGGGATGTTGGAATCTTTGCCGGATCTTCTTTGTACTTCGGCGACTTAGTTCAAACTTCCATTGCCTTTGTTCCCAAAAACGCGCGACCGTGCGTGGGTATTCGATTGGGATACAACGTATGGGAGCGTTACCGCTTAGAATTTACAAGCAATGCAATGATTATTCATGGAGCGGATATCATAACCCAGCGTGGCACCGGCTTTATTAAACGTAACCTTTCTTTTAGGACCCTAGTGGCCGAAGCAGGATTAGTGGGTGAGTTTAGGCTGTTAAAAATGCCGCGTTTGTGGACCCTAAGCCCCAGCTTGCTTGGTGGAGTGGTTGGATATTACTTCAACCCACAAGGAAGAATAAACAATACTTGGTATGATTTAAGACCTCTGGGTACAGAGGGTCAACGAGCGGATGGATCGCTCATGTCGTATGGTAAATACAGTTTTGGAATACCCCTTGGAATTAAACTCACGAAGCACCTCAATCAAAAAACCCTGATCAGCATGTCGTATACGTATACCAAATTATTCCATGACTATCTCGATGATATTAGCACCGGCAAGTATCAAAGTAAAGCCGATATGATTGCTTGGAATCCAGAACTTGGCGAATTGGCTTATCATTTAGCCAACCCACTTGAGCAACCAACCACCAATGAGCGTTCATCAAGCGGTGATGTGGATGGGTATGGGTACTTTGGCTTTACTTTTACCAGAAAGCTTTACAACTGGGAGAAAAGATCGGAAAATTTTGCCGCACGGCAATTACAGAATTAAAAAGTCGAGTTATACAATCAATAAGCTTTCCATTTGGTAATTTTGAACAAAATTATTGAATGAGAAGGCTTTTTAAATTCATCGGAATAATCATTCTGATTTTCACTGTTCTTATTGGCGGGTTAATTGCCATTCCTATTTTATATAAAAACGAAATTGTTGCCCTAATAACCAAAGAAGTAAATAAGCAAGTTGATGCCACGATTTATTTTAATCCGGACATATCACTTAGCCTAATTCGCTCATTTCCAAAACTATACATCCAAATTGAGGACTTCTCTATATCCGGGAAAGGAAGCTTTAAGGGAGACACTTTGTTCTCGGCCAGCAGCATTAAAACCAAGGTAGATTTGAAAGAATTATACTACCACAATACGCTTGAAATGCATTCACTTTCGCTGCAAGATCCCTTTGTAAATTTGCTCGTAATTGATTCGCAATCAAATTGGGAAATCACCAAAGAAGATTCTTCAACCTCAGAGGAGGGAACTGCATTCAGTGCGAACTTTGAGAAAGTAGATCTTGAAAACGCTCGCTTCGCCTATACCGATTCGATTGGAGATATGTACATGTCCATCAAGGGCCTATCTGGTTCTCTGGTTGGAAAGTTTAATCAAGATGTTTTTGACGTTAGTTCGGACTTCCTTGCCAACGACCTCCACATTGTGTACGATGGCATACCGTATTTAAATCATCTAAAAGTTTCTGGTAACGTGGTAACCTCCATTAATTTAATAAAAGATGTTTACCAGTTAAAACAGAATAATTTTCACGTAAATAATCTAGATGTTAACGGGCAAGGTAGCATGGCCTTCGTGAACAGAGATGATATAAACTTTGATCTAACTTTTGCCACGAGTTCGGGAAGTTTCAAATCCTTTATGAGCTTAATACCCGCTTATTACCTTGGCGATGTAGATAAATTAGACGTATTGGGAACGGCTTCATTATCGGGTTACTTTAAAGGTTTGTATTCCAATTTATCGTTTCCTGGGTATGGAATTAACATCGACATAAAGAACGGCAGCCTTGCAGTACCTGGGCAAAAGCAGGCCATCAAAGATTTGTCGATGGACTTCAAATTGAACAATCCGGATGGGATTACTGATCATCTGGTATTGACCTTGCAAAACACACAATTTTTGATGGACGGAGAAATATGCACAGCTTCCCTCCTGCTCAAAACTCCAGAATCGGATCCTTACATTGATTTAACAACCAAGGGTAAAATTAATTTGGCAACATGGGCCTCACTACTTCCCCAAGATCAGGGCCTAGAGGCAACTGGTAAAATTGCAATTGACGCTAAGATGAATGGCAATATTTCGGATCTAGAAAAACAAAATGTGCAAGCATTTGCTGCTTCTGGAAACATTTTGGCCATGGATTTAAAATACGTTGACAAGTCGCTTCCAAATCCAGTGTTAATTCCTAAAGCAGAGGCTAATATATCCAACAACTCTCTGCAAATTAAGGATTTATGGATTAAGGCTGGCAAGTCAGAGATTATGGGCCACGGCTTGTTTACCAATTGGTTGAATTATGCGCTGGGTTCCGGCACGCTGGGTGGAAGCCTTAACCTGAGCTCATCCTACTTAAACGAAGCTGACTTTGTTCACCCCACTCCTACAGAAACTGAAACAAACGCCGCACCAGCCACAAATACTTCTTCCTCTTTTCAACTTCCAAAAGATGTAGACCTGAATATGACGTGGAACATTGCTGAGATGAAGTACAGTACCTTAGAATTGAGTAAGACTAATGGAACCGCTTCATTAAAAAATGGCATTTTTTCAATTCCACAGATGAATACAGATCTTTATGGTGGAAGTATTGATTTACGTGGTGTATTCGACGCCAGTGATGCAACCAATACCATGACCGACTTGAATTTAACGGCCCAAAACTTTGATATTCAGAACATTTTCTCACGATTCGAAACCATCCGTGCACTGGCGCCCATAGCCCAATACGCAAAGGGAAAGTTTTCGAGCAAGCTTCACCTTCGCTGTAAGCTCTTAAGCGATTTTAGTCCAGATCTTAAGAGCCTTACATGTTCTGGTATTCTCGACATCTTCAACTGCGATATAAGTGGCCTTAAATCAATCAATAGTATTGGCCAGAAGTTGCAACAACCCGAATTTACAAAACCGTTTTCCATCAAGGATTTGTTGCTAAAATTTGGCATTGAAGATGGGAAGATCAAATTGGAACCCTTTTTCTTAAATATTGGAGAATCAATTCTGCAATTGGAGGGTACCACCGGACTTGACCGAATCCTTAATTTTACGGGCAAACTTGAAGTACCCAAAGAATTGTATGAGCAAAACGCAAAGTCATACAACCAGTATGTACCTCAAAACAAATGGGTTGACCTAAAAACTTTAGATTATAAAAACCTTGTCTTAGGCATTAATATCTTGGGCAGCTTTGACCAACCCGAAGTAAAATTGAGCTTTGATAATATTAAAAAGGGAATTAAAGAAGATCTGAAGGCTCAGATAAAAGGGGAAGTAGACAAGCGGAAGGCAGAGGCCGAAGGGCGACTTAAGAAAGAATTGGACGACGCAAAAAATCGAGCGGATCAAATTAAGAAGGAAAATGAAGACAAGGCAAAACAAGTGCTCGAAGAGCAAAAAAGGGCGTTGGAAGAACGATTGAGAAAAGAACGGGACGCGGCTGCACAAAAGGCCAAAGATGACCTAAAAAATCGGACCGGTGGAATACTCAAAAAGTAGCCGTTGTACATTCATAGTCCAATTTAAAAGACCGATATGAACAGAAGCTGTGCTAAATGATGAAAAATAAATTAAATGATGTTTTTTTGAACCTAAAAAATGATAATTTTGCAGCCCTAATTTCAAGTCAATAAAAATGGATTTAATCAAGAAAGTAACGAGTTCTTTGCAGAGAACTGACCACCCAGCTTTTGGTGCTGGAGATAACGTGACGGTATATTATAAAATTAAGGAAGGAAACAAAGAACGTATCCAACCTTTTCAAGGAACTGTAATTCAACGAAGAAGTTCAGGTACAACCGAAACATTTACGGTTCGAAAAATGTCGAACGGTGTTGGTGTGGAAAGAATTTTTCCGGTCAACAGTCCGTTGATAGACAAAATTGATGTAAACCGAAGAGGAAAGGTCAGAAGAGCACGAATATTTTATTTACGCGCCCTCACTGGAAAGAAAGCGAGAATCAAAGAAAAACGTGTATAACACGAAATATTTTTTTAAAAGCCTTTCCGTTGATTCGGGAAGGCTTTTTTTATTTTTGAGACTTACCAAAATATAGATGACAACAATTTCCCTCACCGAGAAATACGAGCCCGCAGCTTTTGAAGGGCATTGGTACAATGAATGGATGAAGAACCAGTTGTTCTCTTCTAAGCCCAATGAAAAGGAAGCATTCACTATTGTAATCCCCCCACCCAATGTTACGGGACAGCTTCATATGGGGCACATGCTCAATAACACCATTCAGGATGTGTTGATTCGAAGAGCTCGAATGCAAGGTTTCAACGCGTGTTGGGTGCCTGGTACCGATCATGCATCGATTGCAACGGAAGCAAAGGTGGTTGCCATGCTCAAAGAAAAGGGCATTGAAAAAAAGGATTTATCGCGAGAGGATTTTCTAAAATATGCCTTTGAGTGGAAGGATAAGTATGGCGGCATTATTCTAGATCAACTAAAAAAGTTAGGCTGCTCTTGCGATTGGGACCGCACTCGATTTACAATGGAACCCGATCTGTACCAATCGGTTGTAAAGGTGTTTGTTGATCTTTTTGATAAAGGATTGATTTATAAAGGCATTCGGATGGTGAACTGGGACCCTGCCAGTAAAACGGCCTTATCGGATGAGGAAGTTATTTATAAAGAGGTGGATTCTAACCTTTATTATGTTCAATATCAAATAGTTGGGAGTAACGAATTCATTTCCATTGCAACCACCCGACCGGAAACAATTTTGGGGGACACTGCCATTTGCGTTCATCCAAACGATGAGCGTTACCGTCACCTCAAGGGCAAGAAGGCCATTGTGCCCATTGTAAATCGCGAGGTGCCCATCATTTTTGACGAATATGTGGATGCCGAATTTGGAACGGGTGCGTTAAAGGTTACCCCGGCGCACGACATAAATGATTACAACCTCGGTTTAAAGCACGGCGTACCAGCTATAGACACCATTAACGACGATGGTACGATGAGCGAAGCCGCTGGACATTACATTGGAGTAGACCGGTTTAAGGTTCGAAAGTTAATAGCCAAGGATCTCGATGCCATCGGTGCCTTACTAAAGATTGAACCCATTAAAAATAAGGTGGGTACCTCCGAACGGACCCATGCGGTAATTGAGCCAAAAATTAGTCAGCAGTGGTTCGTTAACATGGAGAAATTCATGGAAAAAAATCCAGAAGTGGCTACTTCAGTTGCCAATGATGATGTTGCCTTTTTCCCATCCAAACTTAAAAACACCTACCGTCATTGGATGGAAAACCTAAAAGACTGGTGCATTAGTCGACAGCTGTGGTGGGGACAACAAATTCCTGCATACTATCTTCCGAACGGTCAATATGTAGTGGCCGAAACCAAAGAGGCGGCATTGGTAAAAGCGCAAGAACTTGATGCTGATCTATCCATCGACCAACTCACTCAAGATCCAGATGTGTTGGATACTTGGTTTTCGAGCTGGCTATGGCCCATCAGCGTTTTTAATGGCATCCTGGATCCAAACAACGAAGAAATTAATTATTACTACCCTACCAACAACATCGTTACTGGTCCGGATATTATTTTCTTTTGGATCGCAAGAATGATCATGTCGGGCTATGAATATCAGCAAGAGAAACCCTTTAAAGCGGTTTATTTTACGGGTATTGTGCGCGACCAAAAAGGCCGTAAGATGTCGAAGCAATTGGGTAACTCGCCCGATCCCATAGACTTGATGGATCAGTTTGGAACCGATGGTGTTCGAATGGGTTTAATGATGGCCGCTCCGGCTGGAAATGACCTGCTTTTTGATGAATCACTTTGTGAACAAGGTCGAAATTTCTCGAACAAAATTTGGAATGCGTATCGACTCATAAATAGTTGGGAGGATGATTCATCCGATCCAAATCAGTTTTATGCAAAGATGGCACCCGAGATTCATGCTTGGATGAAGGCGAAAATTGGAGATGCCATTGTTCAAATTGATGATCAAATGAGCAAATACCGTGTTTCCGACGCCATGTTAACCATATACAAGCTGATATGGGGTGAGTACTGCTCTTGGTACTTAGAATGGATTAAACCTCCGTATGGAGAAGGTTTGCCCGCTTCAGATATTAGTGAAGCAAAAATAATCTTCGACCAACTCCTTCGATTGTTGCATCCGTTTATGCCTTTTGTAACGGAACATTTGTGGCAACAATTGAATCCAAACTCTTCAGCATTCATAAATCAGCAGGATTTGCCAAAATCATCCGATCATCGTTTTAATACGGCTGAAGTTGATTTAAATATGGACTTAATAACCTTAATTCGATCGGTTCGAAATGGAAAAGGCATTTCTCCAAAAATTCCTGCCAAAATTTGCATTAAAACAACGAACGAAACGAGTTTTAGAAAATGGGAAGCTGCCAGTGCAAAACTGGCACATATAACTGATTTTCAGTATAATGCAGAAATGGATGGTCTGAAAGAATTGCTCGGAACCCATGAAGTTGTGATCCAATTTGAAGGAATTGATTTAAATACCAAAGACGTTGCATCCATCGAAAAAGAAATTAAACGCTTGGAAGGATTCTTAGTTGGCGTGCGTAAAAAACTCAGCAACGAAAAGTTTATTGCCAACGCTGCTCCAGAAGTAATAGAACGCGAAACTCAAAAAAGAGACGATACTATGAAAAAATTGGAATCGCTCAAAAATGAGTTGTAGAGCGTAAGCCCGTCTTATTTGGTGATTAAACTTTCTAGATAGAGTTTACTCTCATTGGGCTTGCTTTCAATAAAGAACTTGTACTGTTTGTATAAATCTACATGAAAGAGTGTAATGAGCACATAGTGCTCGAGCGTTCCATTTGCCTGCATTTCTCGTGCATATTTCAACTCTTCTATGTCCGCATCAGCCTTTGTTAGCATGTAGTCCCAGCAATACCCTTCGAGCGTTACGTAATTGGTAATGGAGTTTTTCTCCAAGATTCCATCGTCACTCGAAATTTCTCGAACGTTTTCCATGGCTTCGACGTAATGTTCCCAATACGACGGAAGATCAGTAATATCCTCACCGAGCAATGAATCAACGGGGTCTATTTCATTTACTCTAAACTGGCGTGCCATCCAATAATCGTTGTACGTTTCTCCCAAGTCCTCACAATACCGTTCCAATCGACTGATCATGCCTATATCCGGAAAACAAAGCAATGATTCGAGTGATGCATCCTTTGCCTTTTCTATTTCATGCATGCCTTCCAAGGCATCTACGTACATTTTTCTTGGCTCCAACAAGTTTGGAAACCGATCAATGGTCTCTTTGAAAATAGGAGCCGCTCGTTGATATTCTTTCAACATGTAGTAGCTATCTGCCAAATAAAGTCTTGCTTTATAAAAGTTTTGTTCGATGTCGAGTGCTGCTTGATAATTCTTGATGGCATCGTTGTAATTACCCCGTCTAAAATCTTCTTCACCCTCTCTGTATCGGTCGCCTGCGCGATTGAGAACGTTGGTATCTACCCGTTCAAATTGGTCAACATACATTCTTCGAACAACGGGGATTCCAGATTCTAAGTCTCTGGTATAGAGCGTTGCCTCTCTGCAAACTATCATCAATTTTTTCTCTTCAGCGCCCAGCATCAAATACTTAAACATCTTGTTTAATCTTCTGAGCTTGGCGGCTTTTTCTTCTTCGGTGAGCTCATCCTCATCATCAAAATCAATGCTGATGCTAAAATTTGACATCGTTTTGCCGTTGTATGCATAATCCATAAAACAATATTGGATGTAATTGCGCCAGAGCAACGGAAGGTCTTTGTGCGCCTCAACAACCGGTGTTATGGTTTTAACGGCCTTTGCATATTTTTTTTTGCCGTAGAGCTTCACCGATTTATTAAAGAGTTTTTCTTCCTTACCAGTTACTTGAGCTTGAACAAGGGGTGCCCAAATAAAGAGAAGAAGTAGAAAAATGCTTGAGAGTGATTTAAAATTTGGTTGTGGTGTCATAGAATCTATTAATTGAACCAAAAATAAACATAGTTCAACAAATTAAGAATAATTTCTACGCTCAATGCTTTTTATTTACGTTTGCAAAACGGAATAGTCCACTTGAAAAAACTGCATCTCCTTTTAATAAAGTCGTTCATAGGCCCCTTTGTGGCCACCTTCATTATTTCGGTTTTTTTAATGCTCATGCAATTCATGTGGAAATACATTGGAGACCTTGTTGGAAAAGGGCTTGAGTGGTATATCATCTTTGAATTTGTGTTTTATTCAATTCCCTATTTAATACCTCGGGCGCTACCTTTAGCTGTGTTGCTGAGCAGCATTATGACCTTTGGTAATTTAGGAGAGCGCTATGAGTTGGTTGCTATGAAGTCATCTGGAGTTTCGCTGCTTCGAGCCATGCGGCCTATGTTGGCCGTAATGACGGTTATTGCTGGATTGGCGTTTTACTCCACCAATGTGCTTATTCCTAAAGCAAACCTGAGTTGGGGTGCCTTGTTTTATGATGTAACCAATAAAAAGCCTGCGATGAATATTCAAGATGGAATATTTTTCAAAGATCTTCAGGGCTATGCCATTCGCGTTGGTCACAAACACAAAGACAATCAAACCTTAGATGATGTACTGATTTATGCCAAAACGGATAATACGGGCTTAACCAGCGTTATTTTGGCAAAACGAGGAAAGATGGAATTTACGGATAACGAGCGATTTTTGAAGTTAACCTTGTACGATGGGAAACGGTACCAAGAAATGACCAACAGCCCAAACTATAACAAAACTTTTCCTGCTAATACCATGGAATTTAGCAAATACCACATGGCCATCGATTTAACCGAGCTGGAATTAAAACGCAGCAGTCCCGAATTGTTTAAAGACAATTATGAAATGCTAAACTTGAAAGAACTGCAAGTGCGCATTGATTCATTGGACATAATTTTAGCTGAAAAGTACAAGTTCTTATATGGTTACTTAGAGGCTTATTTTCATATACCCAACGACAGCAATAAGAAATCGTATCAACTCGATCGATTCGAAGTAGGAATGCCGTACTTATTACTCTTGGCTCAAAGTTACGACAGCATTAACGTTGGTTTTAAAGACACCATTCCCAAAATCGCATCCATTGATACGGCAAAGAAGGAACGTTCAACCATTACCCTGAATAAAAGTATTAAAGGTTTTAAAAATGTTGCCATCGACACCGGTTTAGATAATAACGAACGAATTGCTCAGCGCAAGCGAGAGTTAGAGTCGCTGCGAACGAATGCCAATGATTTTGAGATGGATAATACAAAATTGGTCACAACGGCGGCTTTAGTAGATGGAGCACGTCAGTCTACTCGAAATCTAACTCGAATCGTTGAGAGCACGCAAAAAGATGTTGCATCCATTAAGGAACGACAACGGAGGTTTGATTTAATGTGGCACAAGAAGTTCAACTTGGCATTTAGCTGCATTCTATTGTTTTTCATTGGAGCTCCAATGGGTGCTATTATCCGAAAGGGAGGCTTTGGGACGCCTGTAATTGCGGCCATCTTAATGTTTATCGTATACTTCATTCTTCAAACTGTTGGAGAAAAGCTGGGAAGAGAAGGCGTTCTTACCACTTGGGTTGCAGCCTATTTTAGCTCTTTATTATTTGTACCTCTTGCTGCTTTCTTAACGGTAAAAGCCAGCAGAGATTCTGCCTTATTCGATATAGAGGCCTATTCGCGCTTCTTCCGAAGAATTGAATCGTTATTTACCAAAACGAAACCTTGAGTTTGAGAATTCTACAAGTATCAAACAGGGTGCCTTATCCGCTTAATGAGGGTGGAACCATCGGTATTTATAACTATACGAGAGGTTTTGCTGAAGCAGGTTGTACGGTTACCCTTTGTGCTCTGGCAGCTAAAAAACACCAGATAAATGAGAAGGAAACTCGCGAGGCACTCGAACCTTATTGTACCTTACACCTCTTTCCGATTGATACGGATGTAAAACCGATTTCGGCCTTTTTAAATCTATTTACCAAAAAATCATACAACGTTCAACGTTTTTATTCTCCTGCATTCGAGCACTTTCTTATCAACCATCTTCAAGAACATACATACGATGTTATCCAAATTGAAGGAACTTTTCCAGCCCTTTACACCCCAACCATTCTAAAACATAGTTCGGCAAAGGTGGTTTTACGTCAACACAACGTAGAATTTCAAATATGGGATCGTTTGGCAGCAAATACCACAAACCCAATTAAAGCCTGGTATTTAAGGCTTTTATCAGCCCGATTAAAAAGGTTTGAATCCAAACATCTCAATCAATTTGCCGCCTTGGTTCCGGTTACACCCGATGATGCCGAATTGTTTAAAAAAATGGGGTGTATCATTCCCATTTTCCCTTCTCCCGCAGGAATTGATATCAACAAATGGAAACCCAACTACGAACAAGAACAAGCTTTAACGTCTTTTCACATGGGAAGTTTGGAATGGCTCCCGAACCTGGAGGCGGTAGAATGGTTGCTATCCGATATTTGGCCCAAAGTACTTGAAGTAGAACCAAAAGCGAAATTATTCATTGCGGGTAAACACACTCCAGCTAGGCTGCAAAAAGCCCATCATCCAGGGGTTGTTATGATGGGTGAGGTAGGCAACGCACAAACTTTTATCTCCGATAAATCTCTCTCGTTAGTACCGCTCAAATCTGGGTCGGGAATTCGGTTAAAAATATTGGAATCTATGAGCGCAGGGAAGTTGGTTATTTCAACCTCCATTGGTGCTCAAGGAATTGACTATACAGACCAACTTAACATTGTAATTGCCGATACAACCGAAAACTTTTCCAACGCTATTTTAGGTGCTATGCGCTCGACAAAAACAAAAAAAATTAAACAAGAGGGCAGGCTGCTAATAGAACAGAAATACGCAAACGAAGCAGTTATTAAACGTCTATTGTATTTTTACAAAGGCTTGTAAATCAGAATTATATCTTTCCAGCCGCTTTAAATGCCAAGTATTTGTTCAAGGTATCTATCGTTAAATTTTGGGGTTGTGTAAGAATGGCTTGAATGCCCATTGACTGCATTTTAGCCAAAATCATTTTTTGCTCGTATAAAAACTTCTCGGCAATGATTTGTTCGTACACATCTTCCAAATTTTCCGGTTCATCGGCAGCGTACTCCGATAGGTTTGTATTCTCAAATAAGACCACAACCAAAAGATGCTTTCGGCCCAACAAACGCAAGATGTTTTCTATTCGGGCCAAGCTGTGGTTCGTGTTGCAATTGGTAAATAAAAAAATTAAACTTCGTTGCTTAACCTTCACCTGAAGAGTTTTGTACATTTCATTGAAATCAGGTTCTTGGTCGCTTTGATCTATCTTGTACAATCGGTTCAGTATTTCCGGCAAAACAAAACTTCCCGAATTAGCTTTAACAAAGTTTTGGCTCGTTTTGTCAAAGCTCATCATACCCACTCGATCTCCTTTTCTAAGCGCCACATTGCTCAGGGATAGGGTTGAATTAACAGCATAATCCAACAAGCTCAAGCCGCCAAAAGGCATTTTCATATTCCTTCCTTGATCTAATACAAAGTAAACGGCCTGTGAACGCTCATCTTCGTATTGATTGAGCATCAGCTCTTGGTGCCTTCCCGTGGCTTTCCAGTTTATACTCCGGTAATCATCGCCTTGAACGTAGGCTCTGATTTGCTCAAACTCATAGCTGTGCCCCAGTCTACGTATTTTTTTTATGCCATGGTCGATAGAAATTCGCGCCATGGTTTGCAATTCAACCTTACGCATTTGCAGCAACGAGGGGTACACTTTTAACAAGACTTTGGTAGGGAAAACCAATTTTCGCTCAACCAAACCCATTGCTAACGTTCTGAATAAGAGCGTGATATCGCCAAAGCTATGTTCGCCACGAATGCGTGGGGTAATACGGTAGTGGATGGTATGCGTGCCATGTGCCTGCATGTTGAAGTTAAAATCAAATTGTCGTTCTTGTAAATGGCTTGGAAGCATCTCAATTAACACTATTGAGAACCCGAAGCGATAAGTATTGGTAAGATGAATTTCAACTTCATTTTGATCCCCAAGAGATAGAATTTCTTCCAATTTTCTTTCCACCATAAATGGCTTTAAAACACTAAAATTCAACCAAATATCCACCAACACACCGCTGCAAAAAATACATAAGAGCACAACGGATGGAAGGTAAAGAAAGGTAAAAAATGCACTGAATATAAAGAGCAAAACCAACCCACCAAAGATCACGTAGGTGCGCTTGGTAAAGAAGAGTTGTAGTACTATGTTATAAAACCGAGTCATTATCTAGGCACCTCTACCTTTTCGATAATTTGGTCCAATATTAATTGAGGATCAGCCCCTTCCATTTCGCGTTGAGGGGAAAGTATGATTCGATGGTTTAACACGTGTTTTAAAACAAACTTTATGTCATCTGGAGAAACGAAGTTTCTGCCTTGCAAGGTGGCTGCTGCCTTCGATGCCTTTAATAACCAGACACTTGCACGAGTGGAAGCACCTAAGTTAAGATCGCCGTTTTGACGAGTTTCTTGAATAAGCGCACCGATGTATTTGATCATATCATTTCCAATATGAACACTTTCAACGGTTTTTCGAAGTGGTAAAAGATTTTTTAAGCTCACCACCTTTTGAACCGAATTAACGGCGTCCATAGAAAAATCATTCTTAAAGCGTTCTAATACTTCAATTTCTTCTTCTGCACTTGGATAGCCAAGATTAACCTTAAAGAGAAAGCGATCGAGTTGAGCTTCTGGCAATGAATAGGTTCCTTCATTATCGATTGGGTTTTGTGTGGCAATAACCATAAAGGCCTCCCCCATGGTACGGGTGGTACCATCGATCGACACCTGATTTTCCTGCATCACCTCAAACATTGCTGCTTGCGTCTTGGCAGGAGCTCGGTTAATTTCGTCAACCACAATAATATCGGCAAAAATTGGCCCCTTCTTAAAATCAAACTCCTGTGATTTAACATTAAAAACGTTCGTTCCCAAAACGTCACTGGGCATTAAATCGGGGGTAAATTGTATTCTAGAAAACTTGGCATCAATGGTTTGGGCAAAAAGCTTTGCGGTCAATGTCTTAGCTATTCCAGGCACACCTTCTATGAGAATGTGGCCTCTAATTAATAAGGCAATGGCCAACAAATTCATGAGTTCTTTCTGACCCACAATTACCTTTCCCAACTCCGTTTTTATGGCGAACGCAAGATCCATAACTTGTTGAATTTCAGCCGATATACCCAGCTCAACATCTGCCTGACTTACATGCTCGGAATGGGTTTCGAAATCATTCGAATTTGAATTGGCTTCTGGCAATTGAGATTCTTCGCTCGGATTTAGGTCTTTGTTCACGATTATTTTCTTTTAGGTTGGAAATATAAAACCCTCTTCTAAATATCTTGTTACCTCATCTAAAATTGAGTTATTATACCTGCACATTTCCACAAAAGGGTGATGGCAACTTTTGAAGTTATTAATGCATAATATTGGTGTAAAGTTCTAACTTCGCCACCATATTAAAACTTGAAGTAACGTTCATTTAAATGAAATTTATTGTAAATACCTCAGCTCTATTGGAGCGCTTGCAAATAGTTATTGGCACAGTAGCATCTAAGCCCATTTTGCCCATTCTTGATCATTTCCATTTTAATATTGATAATGGAACGCTAAAAATAACCAGCACGGATCTGGAAACAATCATGACCACGAGTTTGCCGGTTGAATCGGAAGCGAGTTTTATGGTTGCCGTTCCGGGCAGGTTAACCATGGACACCTTAAAGGCTCTGCCCAATCAACCCATTACTTTTACCATCGATGAAAAAACGCATATGGTAGAAATTCGAAGTGAGAACGGTCGCTATAAATTAGCAGGACAACCGGGAGCAGATTTTCCGAAAACGCCGGATTTGGATGGTTCTACTTCATTTGAAATTCCTTCCAGCGTTTTGTTGAGCAGCATATCCAAAACCTTGTTTGCAACAGGTAACGACGACTTGCGTTTGAACTTAACAGGTGTATATGTGCAACTCTTTCAAGACAGCGCAAATTTTGTTGCCACAGATGCCAACCGTTTGGTGCGTTTAACCCGAACGGATATTAAACCGGGGGTAGAGCACAACTTTATTCTTCCTAAAAAAGCACTCAACTTATTGCGTTCTACACTCTCGGATACCAACTTAGTGGTTCGGCTGGAATACAACGATTCGAATGCTTACTTCACTTTTGGAGATGTACAACTCATTTGCCGTTTCATTGATGAAAGATATCCCGATTACAACGCGGTAATTCCTACAACGAACCCAAATGTGATGACGATTAATCGTGTTGAATTTTTGAACGCTGTTCGTCGTATTAGCATTTATGCCAATAAATCAACGCATCAAATTCGACTAAAAATAAACGGCAGTGAGCTGGTTGTTTCTGCCGAAGATATTGACTTGTCGAACGAAGCATCTGAGCGCTTAGGCTGTGAATATGAGGGTGTTGACATAGAAATTGGCTTTAACTCTAAGCTCCTTATGGACATGCTGTCAAACATGGATTCGGACCAAGTGAAATTGGAGATGTCTGAATCCAGTAGAGCCGGAATTCTCTTACCAGATGTTGACGATGAAGGCGAAAAGTTGCTGATGTTGGTGATGCCAATGATGCTCAACGCTCCATCTGTCTAAAAAATATTGTCATAGCATATACATTTAACTGTCACATTAGGAATTGTCATAAAGAAATCAGTGTTTTCTGATATTTCTGTGACATTTTGAGCGGCAAATTGGTGCTTACTTTGAATGAAGACTTTAACGAGTCTGAAAGCCAACAGTACAACCCTGGCACTAGGTGCCGGGGTTTTTTTTGTCATTTTTTTTACAAGGTGAATTAACCTGCTGTGCTACCTTCGCACCATGCGTATTGACATTATATCCGTACTACCTGCACTCTTAGACGGCCCCATTAATCAATCCATTTTAAAACGAGCCGCCGACAAGGGTTTAGCACAAATTGTTGTTCATAACCTCCGGGATTTTGGCTTTGGAAACTATCAACAAATTGATGATAAGAACTACGGTGGAAATGCAGGCATGGTCTTGATGATTGAACCCATTGAAAAGTGCATAAACAAGCTTAAATCAGAACGTTCGTACGATGCGATACTGTATATGACACCAGATGGAAATCGTTTCAATCAACGCGAAGCAAACATGCTGTCGCTGAAAGAGAATTTAATCATCTTATGCGGCCACTACAAAGGGGTTGATCAGCGCGTACGAGACCATTTTATAACCCACGAAATTTCAATTGGCGACTACGTTTTAACTGGCGGAGAGTTGGCCGCCGCGGTGATATGTGACGCCGTTATTAGACTAATACCGGGGGTAATATCCGATGAAAGTTCGGCTTTGAGCGACAGCTTTCAAGATGGCTTGCTCTCCCCTCCTACCTATACCCGACCCGCAGATTATAAAGGATGGAAGGTTCCCGACATTCTCTTATCCGGAAACTTTGCAGAAATCGAAAAATGGCAAGATGAACAAGCCTATCAGCGCACCAAGGAACGAAGGCCCGACTTGTTGGATGAATTTGATTCTTAGGCAAATGAAGCACTCACGCTAAAATCTTTCGTCCCCTTCGACCAGTCGTAAAATCCTTCACCCGATTTAACACCCAATTTTCCCGCGTTAACCATGTTAACGAGAAGTGGGCACGGCGCATATTTGGCGTTGCCGAAGCCTTCGAACAATACATCCAAAATGGCCTTGCATACATCCAAACCAATAAAATCGGCAAGTTGCAAAGGCCCCATGGGATGAGCCATGCCAAGCTTCATAACCGTGTCTATTTCGTGAACTCCCCCAACACCTTCGTACAAGGTTATTATGGCTTCGTTAATCATTGGCATCAGAATTCTATTGGCAATAAAGCCTGGGTAATCATTGGCCATGGCCGGTACCTTGCCAATAGACACGGACAAATCGTGGATGCTTTTTGTTACCGCGGCCGAAGTATTGTACCCATTAATGATTTCCACCAACTTCATAATTGGCACAGGATTCATAAAGTGCATGCCAATTACCTTATCGGGTCGCGAAGTGTGTGCAGCAAGCTGTGTAATAGAAATGGAGGATGTATTGCTGGCCAAAATGCAATGTGCTGGTGCGTTCGAATCAATTTCTTGAAAAATTTTGATCTTTAAATCCAAATTTTCAGTGGCTGCCTCCACCACTAAATCGCAATCCGCAACACCATCAATAAGGTTAGTATACGTAGATATTCTTTTTATGGAAGCAATTTTATCTTCCTCCGACAACAGGCCTTTTGAAACCTGGCGATCCATGTTCTTTTCGATGGTTAGCAACGCTCTGTTGAGGGCATCCATTTTGATGTCGATTAATCGAACATCAAATCCGTTTTGTGCAAAAACGTGTGCAATCCCATTCCCCATTGTTCCAGATCCTATAACTCCTATGTTTTTCATTTCTTTCCTAAATTAAGGGGCAAAAATAGGAATGTTGATATAGAATGATACAACAATCTGTGTATAATCTACTTCTGAATCAAGAACTACTTTTATGGAAGCTTATTTAATTCGAAACGAAAATGAGCACATCGGTTGAACTCCAAAGGATGAATGATATTGAATGCTTGGTTTTACCTTAAGTGCCAGGTCTTTATTAACATCAAATTCGCGCAAATGTGCATCCACGTTGGCATCAATAATTTGCAGAGCATAGAGTGCAACCATGCCAATAATAATTAAATCTCTGTTTTTCCGATAATAGTCGCGTTCATTTTGAACTTTGGCATCCGAAAAGCTGGGATACCAAATATCTTGCGAAACCGCACTGGTATCTATACGAGCAGATAAAGAGCGCTGATATCTTCGCATGCTGTCCAAGTTGTACTTTAAGCCATACCCTAAACCAAAGGCCCCCGCGTAAATTATGCCTATCTTCCAATACTTATCATTGTATACTTGCCCTAAACCTGGAATGATGGCCGACATGATGGCGGCGCGTTTTGGACTGCTCACTTCATTCGAATCTTTAACGGGAACACGATAAACGTTTACAGAAGATCCAATGGTTGTAAACATCGTAGGTTTGAGTGGCATGATTTCAGCTGGATTTGTTGAAAACAACACGGCGCCGTACTTCACTTGCCCAGAGCAAATGGAAACTGAAATCGATAAAATGAGAACAAACAAAGATTTGCGCATACGGCAAAGGTACAACGTGTTGTGGATTGAGCAGAACATGGTTTAGTAATAACCTGAGTTCGATTAATCTTTTAAAATTCAGATTTGTATAGAACCCAAGCAGTGAGGTTAAGACAGGAGAGTTTATGTTTATGAACCGACTGACTTCAACGAAGCTAATTAGGTTTTATATACAAAAGTCCGCTTTACACTTGCGAAAAGCGATTTTCATCATAAAAATTACTCGAAAGGGCCCGCCCTGTCTTCGCAATTTTCACTTTAAACTCCCTATTTTCAAGCGTTCTGAATTCAAAACATGAGTCGAAATCAGGTTAATAAATGTTCCCCATATAAAACGAATATGTTTTGCATGGATGATGCGCTTTGCCCATGAAGCAGCAGACCCTATTTTGCTCAACTCAATTGTCCTTTTTTTGTTAGATTTACAAATAAGTCATTAGAATTCAAACTATTAGCTTTGGTTCGCTGAACCAAAAATAAAAACAAATATGAAAAACGTTTTTGACCCTAACGTTGCTAATGAACTCGTTGAGCGCATTAAAAATCTTAAACCTGAAACCCCTAAGAAATGGGGAATAATGAACGCAGCGGCTATGTTGGCACATTGCAACGTAACCTATGAGACCATTTACGAAAACAAGCACACCAAGCCAACGGGATTCAAAAAATTAATTCTTAAAACTTTTGTTAAACCCAGTGTAATAAATGTGAAACCATACAGAAAAAACTCACTTTCGGCGCCCCATTTTATTATTTCTGAGGTTCGGGAATTTGACGCAGAACGCAAAAGGTTGATTGATTTTATAGAAAAAACACAACAGCTGGGCACGATTCATTTCCATGAAAAAGAATCACACTCCTTGGGTCCATTAAGCGAAGACGAGTGGAACAATCTGTTGTATAAGCACCTCGATCACCACTTAAATCAATTTGGGGTATAAATGTTCTTCAGTGAAGCATTTGTTTTGCGGAAATTTTGTTAAAGAATATTTATTAAATAATTACAATTTGCAGGGTATTGTGCAGAAGCATGTGCATTGGCAATCAAAAAAATGATGCCCCCAGGCCAGAGCCCTTGTTTGCATTTTGCGCGAAAGATTGGAGACAAATAAAAAAAAAGTATGAGCAACGATTATTTAGAGATTAACAAGGCACTTTGGAATAAAAAAACCTTGGTTCACGTTGATTCTGAGTTTTACAATAATCCAGCTTTCTTGGATGGACAAACATCGTTGAAAGAGATCGAATTGGCATTGCTTGGAGATATCACTGGGCTCAAAGTGTTGCATTTGCAATGTCATTTTGGGCAAGATACCATTTCATTATCTCGATTAGGTGCTCAAGTTACCGGGGTAGATTTTTCGGAAATGGCAATTGATAAAGCACAAGAAATGAACACATTAATGAAAGAAACGTGCCATTTTATCTGTTCAGATGTTTATCGTTTACCCGAAGTTCTGAATAATAAATTTGATCTGGTATTCACAACGTATGGCACCATTGGTTGGTTGCCTGATATGAAAAAATGGGCCGGCGTAGTTTCACATTTTCTAAAACCAAGCGGTCGTTTAATTTTAGTAGATTTTCATCCGGCATTGTGGATGTTCGACAATGACTTCACTCACGTACAATACCGATATTTCAACAATGAACCCATCATTGAAGCAGAAGAAGGAACCTACGCAGATAAATCTGCATCGATAAAAAAAACCAGTATTAATTGGAATCACAGCTTTGGTGAAATCCTTTCTGCAATGAAAATAAATGGCTTACAACTGGATGATTTTCAAGAATTTGATTATTCACCTTACCCTTGCTTTGATCATTCTGTTGAAACAGAACCTGGTAAACACCGAATTCAACATTTGGGCAACAAAATACCCATGTGCTATGCCATCACGGCTGATAAGAAGTAAAAACTGAAACGGTTTAAGAACAAAGATCAAGCTGTACATTATCAAGAGGTCATCAATAAGTGAGGGTGGATCTTATGCAGATCCAATCAAAATCGTATTGTTATCCAATCATATATCTTTAAAATGCATAAATAGTTGTGAGCAAGTGTAAATAATCGGTTTTCAGATATTATCTTTGAATTAATCTGAAACATTTTTACGAAAAAGAGTTTAAATTCTTGGCTCGTAATGGATGATTAAAATCAGACGCGATTAAATTTAAATAATATATGGGTAGATCACAAGAAACATTCAGTAAAAAGGAAGTTCGAAACAAAAAGGAAAAGAAACGGAAGGAAAAAGAAGCTAAGAAACTTGCCAGACGTGAAACCGAAACAAAGGGCACCTTGAATGACATGATGGCTTATGTTGATGAATTTGGCAATATAACAGACACTCCCCCGGATCCAACGAAGAAAAAAGTTGAAATCAATTTAGAGGACATCGAAATAACGGTTCCGAAGGGTGAAGACATGGAAGAAGTTGATTTGGTACGTAAAGGGGTTGTTACCTTTTACAACGATGCCAAGGGCTTTGGTTTTATCAAAGATTCTGTAACTTCAGAAAGCATCTTTGTACACATCAATAATTCTGAAGACGAGTTAAAAGAAAACAATATGGTAATCTTTGAAGTTGAAAGAGGACTTAAGGGACTGACCGCTGTTAATGTTAAACTCGATAAATAAGCTGATTCTTTGAGTCTATGACGTAGGCTATGAACTCAATACGAACGGTTCAAATTAACGATGCAGCTCGCATAGCCGAGATTTATAATCATTACATTCTACAATAACCTTCGAGCAAGAAGCCATTGATGCCCATGAAATGGCCGAACGCATTGCGATCATAACTAAAAAGTATCCATGCTTGGTTCTTGAACACAACCATGTATTACTAGGATTTGCTCATGCAAATGATTGGAAATCAATATGTTAGCACCTTCATTCTGCAGAAACATCTATATATATATTGATCCCAAACAGGTCTCTAAGGGATACGGATTATTATTGTACAAAGCCCTGTTAAGCGAATTATCAAAAACACATTTGCACCCACTCATTGCTGGCATAGCCCTACCCAACGAGGTGATCATAGCATTGCACGAAAAATTAGGTTTTGAAAAGGTGGCACAGTTTAGAGAGGTTGGTTACAAATTTGAACAATGGTTGGATGTAGGCTACTGGGAATACCTCGTTGAAAATAAACCCGAATCATAAATCAAAAAAAGAGTACAACGATGTCTGAACATAAACTTACCGGCACAAAACGATCGAACGTTGAAATTGGCGACCTCGTGGAAGTGGTTAAAAAGCAACATCAACGTTCTGGTGAATTAACCGAAGGCTTGGTTACACGTTTGTTAACCAGTTCATCTTCTCATCCACATGGCATTAAGGTAATGCTAGACAGCGGAGAAGTTGGCAGAGTTCAATGGGTTTTAAAAGAAGATGTAGATTAAATCAACTGATCTCTCGCATTTTCTCCAAAATAAGCGCCAAATGTGGCTTGTCTTCAAAGTGTATCACGATTTGACCACGTTCTCCATCCACAGCCTTAAATTCGATACTTGATTCCAACTTCTTGACCAAGAGATCTTTATACGGTTTAAACTCTTTGAAATTTGCTTTTGGAAGTTTTACTTTCTTGTCGGTTGTAGGAAAGAGTCCTCCTCTGTTTTGATACTGTTTAACGAGTTCTTCAACCTTGCGTACGGAAAGGTGCTCATCAATCGCCTTTCGGCAAAACATAAGTTGAGCCTCTTCATCTTCAATGGTGATTAGAGCCCGTGCATGACCCATAGATAATTTAGATTGTTGCACGGCCAATTGAATTTCATCGGGTAAGCGAAGCAAACGAAGATAGTTGTTTACCGTACTTCTCTTTTTCCCAACACGTTCGCCAAGCTCTTCTTGTTTCAAACCACATTCATCCAACAAACGTTTGTAACTCACAGCAATTTCAACGGCATTAAGATCTTCACGTTGAATGTTCTCGATCAGCGCCATTTCCAGCATCTCTTGGTCGTTTGCCAAGCGGATGTATGCTGGAATTTCGGATAACCCAGCTATTATGCTGGCACGCGTTCTTCGTTCACCACTGATGAGCTCGTACTGTTCGAACCCAATTTTGCGCACCGTTATGGGCTGAATTACGCCATGTATGGTAATGGACTCGGCAAGTTCGTTTAACGATTCTTCCTCAAACTCAGTTCGAGGTTGAAAGGGATTCGCAATAACTTGAACCAGTGGAATCATTGCCACCGAACTGGGTGAGCGATGAATGACCTCTGTTTGATTATCCGCGTCAGAATTATCTAAAAGGGCCCCCAAGCCCTTGCCCAATGCATTTCTTTTAACCATGTTCAAAATTGGTTCTTAGCTTAATACTTTTTCCTGAGCGGCTAACTTCGTCATGCCGTTCTTTTGCATAATCTCCCGAGCGAGATTTAAATAATTAATACTTCCTGTTGCCGTTGCATCATGTTCCAGCACTGGAATGCCAAAACTTGGTGCCTCACTCAGCTTGGTATTTCGCTGAATAATTGTATCGAAAACCAACTCCTGGAAGTGGAGCTTTACCTCATCCACCACTTGGTTTGAAAGACGTAACCGACTGTCGAACATCGTTAACAACAATCCTTCAATATCTAAATTAACATTGATGTTGCGCTGAATTAACTTAATGGTATTCAACAACTTACCCAATCCTTCAAGGGCAAAGTACTCACATTGAACCGGAATGATTACCGAATCTGAAGCCGCCAAAGCGTTGGTAGTTATTAAACCCAACGACGGTGAGCAATCGATGAGAATAAAATCGTAATCTTCCGAAATTTTACCCAATACCCTCGACATAAGCTTTTCTCGGTTTGGTAGGTCAATCATTTCGATCTCCGCTCCTACTAAATCAATGTTAGAAGGAATTAAATCTAAGAACGGATTGTTCGTTTTCAGAATGATATCTTCCGCTCTAATGTCTTGAATTAAGGTTTCGTACAAACCCACCTTAATGTTTCTTGGGTCAAAACCAAATCCCGATGTAGAGTTTGCCTGTGGATCTGCATCCACCAAAAGCACCTTATTCTCCAAAATGGCCAAGCTAAATGCTAAATTTATAGCCGTAGTTGTTTTTCCAACCCCTCCCTTTTGATTCGCAACACTTATTATTTTCGTCATTCTAATTATTTACTTGTTAAAATATTCGTCTCTACCTCTATTCTACTGCCAATGGTCATAAGATCCAATTGCATTCCTTCACTTTTAAACTTTTGTATTGCCTGGGCTTCATCAATCTGAATGTAGCCAAAGGTATTGTAATGCATGCCAATAATCCGGTTGCAATTCACCCATTTTGCCGCTTTTACCGCATCGTCTACTCCCATCGTAAAATTATCTCCTAAGGGCAAAATGGCGGCCGCCAAGGCAAATTCTTCAGCAATGAGCTTCATGTCAAAATGCAAGCTGGTATCACCGGCAAAATACACGCTTTCTTTTTCACCCTTTATCACAAAGCCTCCAGGGTTTCCTGCATAACTGCCATCGGGAAATGAACTGGAATGAATCGCATTCACCATTTTTACCTCAACCGAGTTAAATCTTTTATTGCCCCCAATGTTCATAGGATGAACCTTTTGATACCCTTGTTTTTCAACCCAAGTTGTAATTTCGAAATTAGATACAACCATCGCCTTCGTTTGCTTCGCAAGCAAGAGTAAATCTGAAATGTGATCCCCATGGCCGTGGGAAACAAGGATGATATCTGCATCAATGGTGGCAAGCGCTATGTTTTTTGCCAACGGATTATCCATTATGAACGGATCCGTTAGTATTTTCACACCATCTATTTCGATCACAAAACACGAGTGACCCAAATACCATATTTTTGCCATGTTGAGGTTTTTTAACGAGTTCAAAACTATTTCATTCTCCCGTCTCCCTATGAACAGGTTACTGCTACTTATTCACATCAATCTGTTGTTAATATCCTGTCAATCGTCCATTTTACAGGAAAACAAAAAAGTATTTAGGTACAATGCAGGCAACGGAATCACCTCTTTAGACCCGGCATTTTCATCCAATCAGGATAACATATGGGCAGTAAATCAGCTGTTTAACGGTTTGGTTTCGCTCGATACAACCTTGCATGCTAAGCCCGCTTTGGCAGAGCGATGGCAAATCACAAATAATGGAAAGATATACACATTCCACCTTCGAAATGATGTCTATTTCCACCTTGATCCGTGTTTTAACGGAAAGCGCAAAAAGTGTACTGCAAGAGATGTTCAATATTCCTTCGAACGGCTGGTCGACCCAAAAACTGCCTCCCCTGGAGCCTGGATATTCAACGACAAGGTTGGGCCAAAGGGTTTTGTTGTGTTGGACGACTCAACTTTTCAGATCACATTGAACGAAGCCTTTGCTCCTTTTTTAGGAATTCTCAGCATGTCGTATTGCAACGTTGTTCCAAAAGAAGCCATTGAGTATTACGGTAAATCGTTTGGTCACCACCCAGTTGGTACCGGACCGTTTCAATTCTTTTTGTGGGAAGATGATGTTTCGCTGGTTCTGCATAAAAATTCAAACTATTTTGAAACGTTTGAAAACCAGCGCCTTCCATTGCTCGATGCCGTGCAAGTGTCGTTTATTAAAAATAAAGAAATGGCGCTTTTGCAATTCTTAGAAGGCAAATCCGATTTATACAATGGGCTGGTGAGCTCGGTTAAAGACGAAGTTTTAACGCAAGCTGGAACCCTTAAAGCTAAGTGGGCCGATGCAATAAGCTTAGAGATTCAACCCTTTCTTAATACGGAATATTTGGCCATGTGGGTCGACGATCAATCGAGTGCGCATCCATTTAATTCCATTCATTTCCGACAAGCACTCAATTGTGCCGTAAACAAAGACGCCATGTTGCAATATTTACGAAACAACATTGGCAGACCCGCCAACGGTGGATTTATACCCATTGGCTTGCCCGGTCATTTGGAGCAAGCTTCGTTTCAATACAGTCCGAATAGGGCAATAGAGCTGCTCACTCAATCGGGTTATCTGGCAAACCCAACTCCCATTACATTAACTACTACGGCAGAGTATCTCGACTTGTGCGTTTACATCCAACAACAGTTAAACGACGTTGGAGTGGTTTGCGAGCTTGAAGTGCTGCCTTCTGCTCAAATTAAAGAGGCAAAGCGAAATGGTAAGCTCACGTTTTTTAGAGCGTCTTGGATTATGGATTACCCCGATGCAGAAAACTATTTGTCGTGTTTTTACAGTCCAAATTTTTCGCCAAATGGCCCGAATTACACGCATTTTAAGAACCTCGAATTCGACCAGCTCTATCAACAAGCCCTTTTGGAAGTGAATGATAATGAACGACTTAAAATCTATCACCAGATGGAAGAAATCATCATTCGAGAAGCCCCAGTACTGGTTTTATTTTATGATGAAAGCATACGAATGTTAAGCAAAAGAGTCGTTAACATCCCCAACAACGCCATCAACATTTTGAATCTAAAAAAGGCCGATATTCTTCCTCATAACTGACCAAAGGTGCCGTTTATCAAAATTGAAATGCGATATTTGCGCCCTATATATTTTGGTTATGGAAATAGGTGAAAAATTGTTCAAATTTGAGCTAAAAGGGACGGACGGTGAGCTGTATTCGAACTATACACACGCGGATCGATCAGCACTTTTAATTGTTATTACGTGTAACCACTGTCCATACGCCAGAGCCTATTGGAAGCGAATTATTAAGCTCGCCAATAGGTATGAAGAAGATAATCTAGCCATCATTGCCATCAACCCGAACGACGCAAAACAATACCCCGACGATTCGTTCGATAACATGAAAAAGATGATGGAAGAATTGGGGAATCCGTTCTTGTACTTACACGATGAAACGCAAGAAGTTGCCAAAAAGCTTGGAGCCACGCGCACACCAGAGGTGTTTTTATTTAATTCTAAACGAGAACTGGCTTATCAAGGCGCTATAGACGACAGTTGGGACAATGCCATGGCCGTAACAAGAGTGTTTTTAGAAGATGCCATTGAAGCAGCTTTGGATGGCTTAGAAGTTGATTTTCCGAGAATAACCGCCGTTGGCTGCTCGGTAAAATGGATTAAGGGAAACGAACCTCCAATGGTTTAGTACGACTTGAATCTTAACTAATCAATGGGTACAAATTCATTGAGAAGGTTCTTCAAAAGAGTGGAAGCTGGATGCACTAGCAAGAAGCCATGCACTTGAAATTATAAATGCACAACATTAACTAGCCCTAGAAGGCATGATACAAGAACTTAAAACACGTATTGCAGAAGCGTTTAAATCCCTTTACCAAGCGGAGGTGAATACAGCCGATGTTAAGCTGGAGCAAACAAATAAAGAATTTGAAGGCGACTTCACCTTTGTGGTGTTTCAATATTTGAAGCTCAGCCGCCAAAAGCCTGAAGATACTGCACAAGCTCTTGGTCAATTTGTGAGTGAAAAGGATGAGCGCATTGCCTCATTTAACGTTGTTAAAGGTTTTCTAAATTTCACCTTAAGCGCTTCGTATTGGACGCAATTTTTGGAGAATGTTTTTAGCAAGAAGCTTCCAGATATTCCCGCGGTTCAACCAAGAAGTATTATGGTGGAATATTCTTCACCAAATACCAACAAACCCTTGCACCTCGGCCACGTTCGCAACAATTTATTGGGCTTTTCAATTAGTCAGATCCTAAGTTACGTTGGTCATACCGTTCAAAAAGTAAACTTAATAAACGATCGAGGGATTCATATTTGCAAGAGCATGCTGGCCTATAAGATGTTTGGAAATGATGAAACCCCTGAAGCTGCAGAAATGAAGGGCGATCACTTAGTGGGCAAGTACTATGTAATGTTTGACCAAGTGTACAAGGAGGAAATCAAATCGTTGATGGCTGAAGGCAAGACGGAAGATGAGGCTAAGGCGGCATCCGAACTTATGCGTCAGGCACGTGAAATGTTGCTTCAATGGGAAGAGCATCATGAACAAACCCGAGCATTATGGGAGAAGATGAACGGCTGGGTGTATAAGGGATTTGAACAAACTTACGGCCGAATGGGCGTTTCGTTCGACAATTATTATTACGAATCACAAACGTATTTACTCGGGAAGGAAATGGTAATTGCAGGGTGTGATGCAGGCGTGTTTTACAGAAAAGAGGATCAGAGTATTTGGGTTGATTTAACCGATGATGGCTTAGATCACAAACTCTTGTTGCGACCGGATGGTACCAGTGTTTACATTACGCAAGATATTGGAACAGCCCATAAAAAATACGAGGACTTTAAAAGCGATGATTCGATCTATGTTGTCGGAAATGAGCAAGATTATCATTTCAAGGTGTTAAAATTAATCATGCAGAAGTTGGGCGAACCAGGCGCGGAGGGCATCCAACATATGAGCTACGGCATGGTGGAGTTGCCCGATGGTAAACTTAAAACCCGTGAAGGGAAGGTGGTGGATGCCGACAATTTAATGGATGAAATGAACGCCACCGCAAAAGAACGTACCGAAGAGCAGGGCAAAACCGAAGGCATGGAGCAAGAAGAGCTCAAAGCCTTATATGAAACCCTGGGAATGGGTGCGCTCAAATATTTTTTACTAAAGGTAGATCCAGCGAAACGCATCTTGTTCAATCCTTCCGATTCAATTGATTTTCAAGGCAATACGGGCACTTTTATTCAATATACCTACGCGCGTTGTAAGTCGATCTTAAATGTTCGTACTCCCGAGAACTCGGGATCATATTCGCTCGAATTAGAACCGAGCGAACGAGAATTGATTGTTCATTTTCACGACTTCGGAGACAAGATGGTTGAAGCGGCGGCGGGTTTAAGTCCGGCTGTTGTTACGGCTTATTTATACGAGACCGCTAAGGCGTATAACAGCTTTTACAATCAATGCACCATTTTAAAGGCAGACGATGAAGAACAAGTTAATTTCCGTCTCATTCTTACAGCAGTAGCTGCAAACATTATGAAGCAATGTGCCGAATTGTTAGGAATGCAAATGCCTGAGCGTATGTGATGGTTTCCCATCCTAAATGTTGATTCTAAAATCAAAAATTCAAAGGACCGAGCGCTTTTTTGGGTTAAAGCGTACTAATCCTGCTTTTAACAATGTTCTATATAAAAATACTTGAACATTACTCACGTATCATTTAATAAAGAACAATGCTTCGAACGGCCACAACTTTGTATGATTTGTCTACAAAGGCCATTTTGTAATGGCCACTCGCCAGTTTATTATCTAAGTTGATGGTAACGATTGAATCTACTACCAGCTCATCCAAAACCTTTTGACCAATGATGTTATAAATTAAGATCCATTCTCTGGAACTTAAAGGATAAGACCCAAAGTTGATTGTCAATTTGTCAAAAGTTGGATTTGGATAGATTTTAATAGGCTCAAATAAACTGTAACACTCCACTAATTTAGGGCCAAAGAGTTAGTTGAAAAAACGATTTCATTTAAAAACCCAAAATGGCAAAGAGAACAACAAATATTAACTTAGCAACCTATCCTTTTTGGTTGAATAATGGGGAATATTGCAAATGGAAGATTAAAGGTATATCCTAGGAAACGCAGATATAGCCTTTTGTGTGCATCGGCAAAATGGGGAATTTTGAAAATTAATTAACAAAATTGAGAATCTGAACACCCAAACCGATACCCAAAATAAATGACCGCCGGAATGTAAGTCGTTTATGTTCTAAAAATGTGATCCGGCTGGGGCTTCCGCCTACATTTCTTCTCCCTTGATCGTAATGCATTTATCGAACACTAACGCAATCCATTGACCATAAACCCATTGTTTCCTGCAGATATCATTTCTCGCCCCAGCCGGATCGATATTCCTCACCCCCTAAATATTAGGCATAAAAAAAACCTGCAAGAGCAGGTTTTTTTGGTGATCCGGCTGGGACTAAAAATATCTTATTTCATTGAATCGCCGTTTACCTATAAACCAACATAACCACCTAATTACAAATGTATTATATTAAAATAAGTAAAGATGGATTAAATATAATTAACCAAAATGTGACAACCAAAACGACAACGGGCTATATTTGTTGGGCACAATCAAAATCAATATGTCCAGTTCAAATTTTAATCTACGGAATCCACAAATCAAAAAAATTGAGAAAAAGGAAACACCAATAAATTTGGTAATCAGGTGGGACGGCAAAATACTTGTTTACCCAACTAAATTAAGAATCCATCCTAACAACTGGGATCAAAAAAAACAGATCACAACCAAAGATTCAAAGGCGCATACAAAAGATTACATGAACGATATGCTGTCAACTCTATCCGCAGATGTACGATATGTGTTCTCCGACTACCTAAAAAAAATGGAACAGCTGACCGTTCAAAAATTTAAAGATGAATTGGATCAGCGTTTAAACAGGACGACAGTCAATGAAATGTCCAGCGATTTATTTGGGTTCATTGATGACCTGATCGAGTTGAAAAGGAGCGGTATTAATAAAAAGACTGGTGAACGTTTCCATAAACGAACTATCTACAAGTACACGGAACTTAGAAACGAATTATTTGCCTTTGAGAGTAATTTAGATTTCAATGATTTGACAGTAAAGAAGTACAACGACTTTGTCAAACACTTGGAAGTCAAAAACCTTGCAAAAAACACCGTTGGAAAGTATATAAAAGTGTTTCGGGCTGTTCTTAACTCAGCCCGTCAACATGGTATTAAATTCCCTGATACGTATATTGATAACTTCCATACGATGACGGAAGAATCCAGTTCTATCTATTTCACCGAACAAGAATTAACTCAATTATTCAATCACAATTTTGATAACGCTCCAAAACTTGACAGAGTACGAGACCTATTCCTGATAGGATGCTGGACTGGTTTGCGGTTTGCGGACTTTGTAGATGTTACAAGGGATAAAATTGATGGCGACTTCTTAGAGGTTAAAACTCAAAAAAATCGAGATATTGTTGTTATCCCGATCAACGAGACAGTGACGGCTATTTTGCAAAAATATGACTACCTATTACCTGAGCCAATATCCAACCAAAAATTCAATACCTATTTAAAAGACGTTTGCCGCCTTGCAAAGTTGGATGCAACCTTTACCAAGAAAATCACAAAAGGAGGCATTAAACAAATAACTAAAGGCAAAAAATACGAGTTCGCGAGCAGCCACGTAGCCCGTAGGTCATTTGCGACCAATTTGTATAAACAAGGATTTCCAACTATTTCTATAATGGCTATTACCGGTCATAAGACGGAACGTGCATTTTTAGCCTATATCAAAGTAACGCCACGAGAACACGCGGAACTGTTAAAAGAACATTGGAGAGAGATCAAAGAATTAAGAGAACTAAAACTAAAGGATGCCGCATGAATGAGTACAATAAACTACTTGAGATAATAAACGATTTCCAAGATTGGTTATTGATCAAAAATCAATATACTTTTCTTGCCAATATTGATAGATATTTTGAATATGCCAGCGGAAAGGGTAATTGCGGAATTTTTCACGATCACATTAATGAAAAAATACTTAGTGCTGATTCTGAATTTGAAAAATTACCTATGGTTTCTCAGTTGTTATCTATATCTCAAATGTTGCAATCTTCGCAATCATTCAATAATACGTATTGCACAATACATCAGGACAATGGTTTCATGTTTAGTTCACTTGAGGATCAACTTGTTGATACAACACAAGAAAAAGGAGAACATAAATTTGATACTTTAATGCATAGTCATTACAAAATATTCTTGTGCGTGGTTAATGACATCTTAACAGTTTTGAAATTTGATTTAGAATTTGATATTGCTAAATCTAAATCAGGCATAAATAAAAAAGTTAAAACATTTGATTCTGATTTGTCATCTAATGAAATGGCATTGTTTGCTAGAATACTAATTGATTGCAAAGTATTTGCACCAATAACAAATCAAAAGGAGACCGCTAAACATCTTAGTTACCTCTCAGATATAGGACAAGGAAATATTGATAATTGGATTCAATCAAGGGAAAAAGATTACGGTAAATTAAAACACATCAATATCAAACATAAATCCAATTTGTTGGACAAACTTCATGATGTAATTGAATACCTGAAATCGTTGGACATTAAACATAAAAGTTAAGACGCGTAAAAGATAAATCAGAATAGTATCTATCCTTTTTTACTCTCTCTCAGTACTGAATATTTAGTTCAGTAGCAAAACAAGTCAAAAGACGTTCAATCAAGTGTAGGAACTGCCAATAGCGGTTAATCTTCGAAAGAAAAAGGATTAACAGTATGACAGATTTTCTATTAACACCTATGTCCAAGGATGATTTTTCAAAATTCATCAAGGACGAAATCAAGAACGCACTCAACGAGGTTGAGACAGCGTCTAAAACCTCAGACCCTATCCACACCCGAAAAGAAACAAAGGAGATGTTAAAAGTCTCTTATGTGACCTTGAACAGCTGGGATCGCTCAGGACTGTTAAAAGGTCTCAAAATTGGAGGCAAAGTATTCTACCGTCACAGCGACATATTAGCTGCGATGAACCGTAATAATTCAACCAACTAATCATGAACTTAGCACAAACAAATTACAAGGAGATTCTTTATCTCAACAATCCCGAAAAAGGCTATTTCCAAAAACAACCGGCACGAGTACCGTTCTTAAAAATGCCGTTTGAATTAAAGATAGAACCAACACAGGACGAACGGATCAAACGAAATGGAGCGAAGGAAGTATTAACGAGTCGAAAGGTCAAAGGCAAATACAAATTCATCTCAGGCATGATCCCAACGCGCTGCAGTAATTTCTATATGGCGAATGATTACGAATTTGTAAAAAATCGAAAGATCAATTCCTTAATAATTATTGAGATTAGCGAAGACTGTTCGTCAATACGGATTTATTATTTCAACCGGTTTTATATCGACAACCCAACGGAGAGAGAACGGCACGTGCTGCAATTCATTGAACACAAAAAAAGGGAGAATGACCCCCCTTTTGCACAATCAAATTATAAGTCTTCACTCACAATCCAACGCCAAAGATAATGAATGATTACATAGATGCGATAACAGCAAAGAAGTTATCTAACAAGTTCGCAGAGGGTGCAGCAACCGCAGAAACAGACCTATATACAACCGAAATAAAATATCCGTTCGTTTGGATGTACAAGGGATTGAAAATTTCGGAATATGCCAACAATACATTCATTCGAGGATCAATACACAAGGCATATTACAACGGTATTAATCACAATGATTTTAGATTTTTGGATATTGTCAATTTAATGGATCAGCTAACAATACAGCTGGAAGTAAACCCATACGATGTACGCCAGCGAAATATCGAATTTGCTGTCAATATCTTGTTACCCGAAAATATACCGGTTGATAAATTTATCAGGCATTTGTACAGCCATAAAGGAACACCGTTCAACCGTATGGATACAAGGCACGGAGTAGGCATAGTTGCCCGACATACTCAGTATAAGGTAAAGATATACGACAAACGTTCGCAGATGCTAAACAAGTTCCCTTTGATCGGCAATTTGTGCCGAATTGAAATCCACGTCAACAAAATGGAATTTATCAAAGAAACAGGAATCAGAAATTTTGCCGACTTACTCAATCCAAAGAAGATGTACAGCCTCAAAACAATCCTTTTAAACGCATTAGATCAAACCATCTTTCTTGATTGGACTGTCAGCACCAAAACGATGAATAAACCGTCTAAGAGCCTGTTTAAGAGATGGCAAAATGCTAATTACGTATTGGAACTATCCGAAGGCAGCAAATTCAAGTTTGGGAACGAGAAAAAACGATTCGACAAAATTCAGGAACAGCACTCAGAAAGTCAGATCATGAAAACAGTAAAAAATTTGGTATCCTCCAAGTGGGACGAACTGTCCAAACTAGATTTAAAAACCTACTTAAAATTGACCGCAATTTTATCCAAGTACCGCCAATTTGATTTACTCAGTTTTGACCGTTCAGTTATAGAGTTAATTCCTTACAAGTTTATCAATATAGATTTAGTGCAATACCTCAGAAAAAAAGACCTAAAAAAAGAGGTTAAAAAAGATGGCTATTGTTCAGTAACTGGATTGCCGATCCTCCACCAAAAGGAAGGTAGTAAATTTCAATCTGCTAAGTATATCGGATACGATGAGGCGCACCGGTTAAGAAATTTGGACAGCAACGAAAGAAACCGCCTGAGATACAAAGTTGAGCGATATTTATATCGTGTAGAACTGTTTCCATTGAACGAAACGTTGCACCTCTCAACGGAGCAAATAAAAGAGTTGGAATATTGGAGAGGAACGGAGTTCGATGTATTAAGGCACTTACAGTTAAAAACAATGGTTAACAATGGCATTTAAAAAAGAAGATCAGAACATTAATCGAGACGGACGGCCAAAAGGAGCTGTTAATGCTATCAACCGCGAATTGAGGGAACTATACTCACAAATACTAAACGATAACGTTGAACGTGTTCAAACGGCCTTAGAATCGTTGTTTCAATCCGATCCAGCGAAGGCATTGACCATTTATTTAAAAATATCTGAGTTCGTAGTTCCTAAATTGAAAACAGTTGAGGAGATCCGAGAGTCAGAGCAAAAAACGGTGATCATATTACCTGAGAAGGATATTGTAAGGGCAATGGAATGAAAATTTTTTAGTAAATTATTTCGCTGCATCGTATAATTGTGTACCGGTTATTCATGGTAACCAGTTTGGTTAGGGTAGATACTTCGGTCTCTATCCTTTGTAAGAAAAAAAGGAAATTGAATAACGAAAGAAAATGAAACCGATCCAGTTTATTGGCCTAGCAATTTTATTTGTACAATGTGTAAGTACTGAAACAAAATGTAAAGATTGGGAAGGCGTATCACTGCATGGAAATATCAAAAAGGTTACTTTATTGGAGTATGATCCGATTGAGAAATTCGGAAAGATTCAAAAGGGTAATTTACGTTTTAGAACAGAAACGATATATTCTGAAAATGGCAACAAAATTGAGTCTAATATATATTATCACACGGATACTAGTCTAGAGTACAAAATGATCTACAACTATGACAGCACCGGAAACCTTACAGATGAAACTCACTATCAGGGCAATGGCGATAGAGCATCGAAGATAAAATATATCTTGAATAATGACCGATTCTCAATAATCACAAAACTAAACTACCATTCTGATTCATCAACATCGAAGACTATTTGTGAATTTGATCTAAATGGTAATCTAACTCAAACAATTAGTTTCAATAAAGAAGATTCTTTAACAAGAACCTTCAAAATGAAATACAACGAAAAAGGAGAACTTGTTCAAACAACAAGGCACAATCAATTAGATTCCGTTGATAGTAAGTTTTTATACAGGTATGACAATTATGACGCTAAAAATAATTGGATTAAACGAACCGTGTATATGGATGATCAGATCAATTTGATTGAGGAGAGGCGGATTAAATACCAATGAGCCGAAACCAATTCCGACAATCAAATAAATATTTCCTATCGTAATTCATCAAGACATAGCCGTTCTCAATACCTGACTAATGAAACTCAGATTTAGCCTTTAGTATTTATTGGCGCACAGAGCCATTTTTTTTTGTACGGCTAGTCGCTTATATAGGAAACGGCAACAACATAAATTATCTGAGAGATGCGTAATAATCATTTATGGTTTGATCGGGATTTTCTTTTTTCCAATCGTCAAATGATAATCCATGTTTCTTAAAATTTGAAGGTATAGAATTGTCCTGTTCATCATCCGTTTGTTTTTTTATCTCATCATCGGTTGTTCGTCGAGTATTGAACTCAATTCTAACAAACAATTTAATCAACTCGGCAAATGCAAAAAATAGAATGGTTAAAATTAATCCACCTACGATTGAATAACTTATCAAGGTGTAACCAATGGATTGTTCGACCTCATCTGAATCAAGTAGCGTAACTCCGTAAATCATACCCATAATGGAAATAGCCAAAATCACGATACCAATGACTTTTAATAATGTGCAAATCGTAGATAGTGCTGGATACTCTTGTTTAAATCTATCAATGCTCATATTTTTATTTATTTACGTTTGCTGTTTTTTTAATCCGTCCAAGTATCGGAAATACTTTCGCAGATTTGTTATTCATAATGCTCTCAAAAATAGCAAAGAAACGCAGATGTAGCATCTTGTGTATTCTGTCAAGAGCGGAAACGCAGATTTAACCTTTTGTGTGTGTTGTCAAAAATTGAGAAGATTCAAAAGGAAACGCAGATTTAAATTCTTGTGCATCATGTCACATGGGACTTTTTTGAAATGAACACCCTACCCTGCCGATTGGAAAGAAAAGAGGTTTACTCAGGGAAACGCAGATTTAGCCTTTTGTGTGCATCGGCAAAATGGGGATTTTTGAAATGTCCGTGTTATTACTGGGCTGATCAACATTTATTTAACAACCAAAACGACAACCAAAAAAAATAACCGTCTGAATATCAAACGGTTATATTCCTTAAATGTGATCCGGCTGGGACTAAAAATATCTTATTTCATTGAATCGCCGTTTACCTATAAACCAACATAACCACCTAATTACAAATGTATTATATTAAAA
>JBLHHI010000010.1:0-43866 GCA_047614125.1 Bacteroidia bacterium
TACACTTGTGAAAAGCGATTTTCATCGTAAAAATTACTCGAAAGGGCCCGCCCTGTCTTCGCAATTTTTACTCGAAACTCACTGTTCACAAGCGTTCTGAATTCAAAATATGAATCGAACTCAGGTTTTAAGGTTCGAAAAGGATGAAGGATGACATCCCAGCTGTTTAGGCGAACGATGCGACCCAAATAGATTCCAAAGGCGATCAACGGAAAAATAACAATTTGAAAGGGTAAAACGAATTGAACGTGTACCCTTGATTTTATGAATTCCGACATTTGTATAATGGAACGGTGGGTGATTAATATGCCCGCCATGGCGTAACTGAAGAGCATGGCGAAGTCCAACCAAAACAAGTCGGGTTTTATTTGCTTGATGTGCACTAAATCTGTGATTAAATAACTGGCGTTGGGAATAAAGAGCAACCAAATGCCCATCCAAAAAAGTGAAACTGTTTTATTCTTCGTTTTTGAAATTAAGGAACTGATTATAAGTGGAATACACGCAATAATAAGATTTAATATCATAAATGCGAGATGAATGTTGAAACTCAAAAGCGCGTGAATTACGTTTAAGGCTATGGCCATTACGAATACGATTATTAAGCCATTGAAACTGGCATCCTTCCCGGTTAAAACTTTAAAATAATTGTGCATAATTGGTTTGCTTTTTTGTGAATATTGAATAATTTAGGTATCGAACTACACCGGTAATGATTAGGCCGTAGCCAATAAAAAATAGTAGAAAGGGAAAGGTTATTGGAACGTAGTTGAGATCGAAAAAAAGATCGATGTTAAAAACGTCTCTTATTTTGAAATTTGGAATCGTTTCTATCGCAAATTGGAAGTAATCGTAGCCAAACGAGAAAATGCAAACAGCCGACCCTAAGATCATTAATAACCAGTTCATTCGGCCTAAGGGAATGGAGCCTAATTGGTTGATTTCTAGTAGTATAACGGAGAAATAGATCATAGATGCCGACAGTAAGAGGGGCGCCCAAACCGGACCAACCCATACAAAGGGAATTAGAAACAGTATATCCCAAGTAAAAACACTTTCGGGCCAATTGAGAAATATTTTTAGGAAGATGTAATAGAAGATATCCCAAACTGCAAAGCTGAAGATGAAGATGGCAAAACGGCTGTTGAAGTTCTTGCCCACCAACCGACCAATTCCAATGAGCATAATAATGGTGGCAGCTTCTCTACTAAGCTCTACCAACGATAGATTCATGTCCAACTTTTGAATTGGAAAACAAAATCCATCCGGATACGACATTGCCCTTAAGTATATGACAACGGCGCTTTCGAGCATGCCCATGGCAATGGCAAAGATACCAACGATAAGGAGTGTTTTTTTCATATCTTACTGATTTTCATAATGTTGTGTGGAGGATTCGTTTACTCGTTCATTAGCATTATCTTTAATATCAAGGGCTTTTAAACGGCGCTTTTCTATTTCCTTGCTCAAGCACAGCTTGCGAATGTCAAGTACTTCATACCGCATTGCTTTTTCCACCTTTTGTTCGAGCCGTTCTAGTTGGGCTTCATTCATATCCATTCGATGATCATATAAAAGGTCGGAATTCCCTTGCAATGAATGGAGATAGCCGTAGTCAATAATCCCATGTTTGGCCATCGGTGGATGCGACAGGTTGTATTTGGTAATGATTCGCGTCCATCCAATTAAACCGGCAGCTATGAACATGATAAAGAGCGCGTGTGAAACCTGGGTGAACAAGGTTCTTATGCCCAATTCTTTATTTACATTATGTAGGGTAAACCCAAGTCCAACAATGCAAGCCGATAAGTAAAAGAAAACCCCAATGCGCCTTGCGCTCAAACCATAGGCTTGAATGTAGTCGAGGTTGTTTAATACATTTACGACAACGTACATGATGTTTAAACTTAAAAATAGGTAGTTGGCTGATTTTAAAACTTTTATAGGTTTGGAATTTAATGAACGAATGGACCACAAACCGAGCATTGCAGCTAAAATAACACTTACAATTAGTGCGAATACGCTGTTGTGCAGTCGATTTGAATGGTTAAAATCTTCAACTTGGTGGGAGAATAGTTCTATAAGATCCGTACCGATTACGATGCCTAAAAGTACGCTCACCATAAAAATCCCAAAACTCAACGGTTTAATCCATTCTGAGCGGCTTTGATACAAGCTGTCGTCGCTTTCGGAGTTTTCTTTCAGCACTTTTTCTGGATCGCGTATTTGCTCTTGTTGCAACATAAACCGAGCAAAATATTCGGGGAATCGCTGATAAAGCAGATTAAAACAAATAAAAGAGCCGAGCGCGGCTACAAAGAGTAGTTCGAGGCCTGTTCCCAAATCAAGATCCTGCAAAAAAATGTAGAAAGCAGGAGATACGTTAGTATACAACAAACCAAATACGAGGAGCATGGCCACGGTAATGAGCACGTATCTCATTACTTTAGATATATTATTATCTTTTTGGGTGCCCAATTTGGAGATGGTTCGAATTAAGCCGGATATGGGTGAAACCATAACATTTCCCCATCCAATAACTACAGAAAAAATTGGGTTTGAAAAGGAAGTTTGATATCCAATAGCAACAACGAGATAGGCCGCCAAGAAACAAAAGAAGGCTAAGGCATTTCCGTGATAGAATACTGCAAAACCGGCCACGAGCAAGGCAAGTTGATACAGACGTTGTTTGCGGGAGTTGGGCTTTGAAAGATGTTGAACTGCCACCATTCCAAGCCCAAGGATGAGCCAAGAAAGTCCCAAACTAGTGTTTCGGAAGAAGAGAACTACAAAGAGTACGATGAAGCCCCCGATGAGGGATGCTTTGTTTACATGTGCATTTGTCATAAGGCGTATATTTTTTGAATTCGATTAGAAAATGAAAGGTCAATTTTTTCCATTCTTTGAATGAGTTGATTAATTCTGATCAAGATGGAGCCACCAACAACTCCAAAAGCACAGTCCATCAATTGCCACAAAATGGAATGCCTCGCAAATGGCCTGCTATGAAGGCGGTTGGAAAAATTAGGAGGCAAGCCATAATGCCAAAATGAACCAACCATTTGTTGCGTACTGGATTCTTCCAAACGCCATAAAATAAGAGGGCAAAGAGCAGGTGGGCAAAGGCCATCCAATCCGTTCCATACCAAATAAAGTTGTGGTCTTCATCAATTTTGATAACTGAGACGTTTACTTCCAACAACCAGCCGGAAAGGGATGGATGTAGGCTTGGCGCAACTTTGGCTATGAGAGCAACTCCTTGAGGGATGAAGAAGGCGGTGGTTCCAGCAATGATTAATCCCAACTGGAAGAGCATGGTTAAGAATCGTATCGTTTTCATATAAAGTACTTTGAATTGCAAAGTTAATAATCAAAAAAAAACTATTGTGTATTTCTTATAAGTTCTTCAAGCGCGTTTATGTGGTTTGAAAAGGCCTTTCGGCCTTCTATTGTAACTCGAAAAGTGGTTTTTGGTCTTTTGCCAACGAATTCCTTCCGCACTTCCGTGTATTCTGCCTTTTCCAATGCCGTCATATGGCTCGATAAATTGCCATCCGTTACGTCGAGCAATTCTTTTATGGTGTTAAAATCCAACCAATCGTTTACCATGAGTGAACTCATAATGCCCAATCGAACTCTGCTTTCAAATATTTTATTTAAGCCTTCAATCATTTCGTGCTTTTTGAACTAAGCTCTTTTGCGTTCGTATTTCCAATACATCATCGATCCATATAAGATGTGCAGAACTCCAAAGCCAATGGCCCAGTAAATCAGTCCGTCGCCAACATTAAATGCCGCTAACAAGCCTAAAACTATTTCACAGATGCCCAAATACCGAATGTCGTTTACCGTATACTTACTGCCGTTTAATAAGGCAAGTCCATAAAAGAGTAAGGTAGAAGATGCCATCATGGAATAAAAGCCTCTAAAGTAGAGCGCAATTATAAAAATGCCACCAGCTATTAAGGGTATTCCAATGTTTACCATCATTCGAATGGCCGATTTGTCGTACAACTTCTGGCTGGTTTTTCGAGAGCGAAGGTGGGTCATTCCAAATCCCGTAAGGAGGGAAGCCGATAAAACCAAAATGGCCAAAACTACAAAGTATTGATTCAGATCGTGGTTTAATTCCGGTAAACTTAAGCCCAGATATTCACTTCTTAAATCGGTTCGTAGGGTTTGCAATTTGCTGTGTGCGAGCCACGCACCAATGAGGGCGTAAACACCTGCGAGTACGCCACTTAAACCACTTAATGATATAAACCGAGATGAACGCTCCATCATGGCACGTATGTGTGCCAACTGTTCTAGGTGATTATTGTTCTTCATTCAAATAACTTTGAAATGCAAAGTAAATGAATCTTTTTTGTTATTTCCAAGCGATTTTAAAAAATAATAACGTAGCCCCAATTAATAATTTGAATTCATAACTCAGTATTTACTTCTGTAATCCTACTTTTGCCGCATGAAATGGATCGTTAGTTGCCTAATCATTTTAAGTTGTGGCAGCACAGCATTCAGCCAAAAATGGGCGATTGAAACGAACGTATCGCTCAACTACAGCGGACTTTCTCAATCGGTTCGTCCACAATTTATTTATAAGGATGTGAGTATATCGCTGGGTCCAAAAGTTCAATACAACCGGTCGGCTGGGTTTAATAAAAGTGCCATCGGTTTATCATTTGATACGGATTATCAGTTGGATGGAGCCAGTGGATTTTTTGTGCAATACGATTTTATTTCATCGAAAATTAACAATATAACAACCAATATTCAGGAGGCTTATGCGGGATTAATGATTCAAAAAGAGGTAAAAACAGTTTGGTTGACCAAGGTTCGCATGGGAATTGGGGGCTATGTTGAAAGCACTTCGAAATACACGTTAAAAGGATATCACTATTGCACAAACTTGTCGGTTTCATATCAATTTTAATTCTCATTTTTGGTTGTCAAGCGCCGGAAATAACATCCAAAATTTGGGTATTAGGACATGCGGGTGCTGGCTTCCCATCGATTATTAACGCACATCCATTTAATTCAGAAAGAAGCATTCATCAAGCTTTGTTTTTGCAAGGGGCCGATGGGGTGGAAGTTGACGTTCAAATGAGTTCAGATGGACACCTGGTTTTGTTTCACGATGAATTATTGCAAACATCCACCGATGCCTTTGGTTACGTTTCCAATACAACCTTGCGGGAGCTTATTCGTGCAGAATACCGAGGTGAACTTGATCACAACGCTTCAAACCCGATTTATACCTTACAAGAGCTTGTACTTGTTTTGAAAAAAAATCCAGGCAAAATCCTTTCCATAAATATACACCCGCAGGTGGAGGTTATGAACTACAAACAACACGGCTTGCTCTTAGCAAAGGCTTTACGTTCGTCGTTGTCAAAGCTTGCCGAATCTACCCGAATTATCATTGAATCGCCAGATTTAATGCACCTTACAGATATTATGGCGCTCGACACCAATAACAATTTTGAGCTTTATCTTGATGCAGACCTCAACCAACAAAGCATTGATTTATCTGTTCAACAAGGCATAGATGGCATCGTGTCGAGTGTACACAAAACGAGCGAAAATTGGGTAAGAAAAGCCCACGATGTGGGTTTGGTAACGGTGCTTTACGGACTTAAAATCAGATCCGACGTGGTGCAGGGCTTGGCAATGAATCCAACCATGGTTCAAACTGATAACATACCGCTCACGATTCAATACCTCCGCAATTAATGTAAGACGATTGTGATTTTAATCAACGCAAGACTATCATTGGTCGAACCGCGAAATATAGCACAAAATTGATTGTAGCTTTGACGAAAATGGTTGAGTGATTCAGTTAGATAGCATCGAAAAATCGTATCCCGTTGGAGATCATGAACTGCGCGTTTTAAAAGGTGTGGATTTGAGTATTGCCGATGGAGAATTGGTATCCATCATGGGATCGTCTGGTTCTGGTAAATCAACGCTGTTGAACATTATAGGCATACTTGACAACTACGATTCTGGAGAATATAGAATTGACAATCAGCTGATTAAAAACTTGTCGGAAACGCAAAGCGCGGTGTTACGAGGTGCAAAAATTGGATTTGTTTTTCAATCTTTTAATTTAATTCCGTACAAAACCGCCTTAGAAAACGTGGCACTTCCGCTCTATTACCAAAATGTTAGCAAAAAAGAACGTACCGAAAAAGCGCTTGATTTTTTAGATAAAGTTGGGTTAAAGCCGTGGGCAGAGCACCTACCATCTGCGTTGAGTGGTGGGCAAAAGCAGCGCGTTGCCATCGCTCGAGCACTCATTACCAACCCGAAGTTAATCTTGGCCGATGAGCCCACCGGAGCCTTAGACTCTGTTACCTCTCAGGACGTAATGAATCTATTAATTGAGATTAATAAAACAGGAAAAACCATTGTTATTGTAACCCACGAGCAAGACATAGCAAATCAAACAGATCGGATTATTTATTTAAAGGATGGCTTGGTTGTAAACGAGTAAGATGGAGCGCTTTAATGAAATATGGTCCAGCATTCGAACCAACAAGCTTCGAACCTTTCTCACCGGTTTCAGCGTGGCGTGGGGTATTTTCATGTTGGTTATTTTACTGGGTGTTGGAAACGGTCTGCAAAATGGTACCAAAGAGCAATTTAAGGGAAATGCAATCAACAGCATACGAGTTTCTCCTGGGCAAACTAGTTTGGCGTACAATGGCTTGCAACCCGGCAGAAAACTGCAGTTTCACAACGACGATCTCGAGCTGATAAAACGAGAATTTTCAGGAATTGAGCACATTACAGCCCGACTTGAGCGCTGGAATGTGAAAAGCGTTCAATATAAGGCAAAGGTAGCGGCCTATAAGGCTCGCGGCATCCATTCAGAACATCGATTTGTTGAAAAAACGGTGATGATTTTGGGTCGCTATATAAACGACTGGGACGTGGAGAAGGGGCGCAAAGTATGCGTAATTGGCCAACCTGTTCAGACCGATATTTTTGAAGGGGCAAACCCAATGGGGGAATGGCTAAACATTGGCGGAGTCAGTTTTAGAGTGGTTGGCGTATGTGAAGACGAAGGCAGCGAAGGCGAAAGCAGCAGCATTTACCTCCCAATTTCAACGGCTCAACTGGCTTTTGGGAAATCGGATGTAATTGATAGAGTGATGTTTACGACGGGAGATGCCAGTTTGGCAGAAACTCGAGCCTTAACTAAAAGTCTCACCGAACGATTTGCATCCAAGCACAACTTTGATCCAGCAGATACCCGAGCCTTATACATTCGAAATAATTTTGAGGAGTATTCGAGGATTTCCAACATACTAACCCTCATGCAATCCTTTTTCTGGCTCATTGGCATCTTAACCATATTTGCTGGAATAGTAGGAGTGAGCAACATTATGTTAATTACCGTTCAAGAGCGAACCAAAGAGATTGGCATTCGCAAATCGATTGGTGCTAAGCCTTGGTCAATTATTTTAATGGTCGTGCAGGAATCGATCTTTATAACCGCCTTTTTTGGCTACATCGGTTTGTTCTTTGGAATTCTATTGTTGGAAATAGTTTCGAAAAAAATGCCGGATACAGGCGCGGTGTTTAAAAATCCTTCGGTTGATTTTAACACGGCAATAATTGCCTTAATGGTATTGATAATCGCTGGAGGTTTTGCGGCTTTTGTTCCAGCTCGAAGAGCTGCACAGATTCGACCTGTTGAGGCGTTATCTGCCGATTAACTGGCCTTATTGGTCAGATAAGCCGTAATGTGTGGCGTAGGTCTTTAACAGCTTTCGCAACCGGCGTTTGGCAACAAAAATCCGAGTCTTAACCGTTCCAATTGGAATGTCCATTTCTTCAGCAATCTCGTGATATTTAAAGCCCTTCATATTCATTTCGAAGGTGGTCTTCAAATCGGTTGGAAGTGTTTCTATAGCCTCTTCGATGTCTTTTTTGATGAACGTAATATCTCCGTCGTTCTCAGTTACCTGCATTGGCGAATCAATGAAGTAGGTGTTATCTGTGGTATCGATGAAGGTATTTCTACGCATTAATCTGCGATAGTTGTTGATAAAGCTGTTGCGCATTATTGTATAAAGCCAGCCTTTTAAATTGGTGCCCTCCGTAAATTTATTTTGATACGTTAGGGCTTTTAGAAGCGTTTCTTGAACCAGGTCGTTTGCGTCTTCAATGTTTTTAGTCAGTTGAAGAGCATAGCTGCTTAATGCTTGTTGTTCGTTATGTATTTTGTTTGAAAGATTCATAGTGGTTGTTGTATTAATTGTTCGTCAAATGTATGTTCAATAAATGTACCAACAAATAAAAATGTTTAACAATTACGCTAAATGATTAAACAAAAAATTAGTTCATTGATAATCAAGGCGTTAATTGCAATCAGTAATATCTATGCGAATATTTGCACATACTATACCCGTAATAATGGCAGAAGGCACTGACATATTGCGTCCGTTACGTCATATCTTCCTCCCTTTCCTGACAACATTGTGCAGCCTTTGCTTGATTTAGTTAAACAAACCAAAAACCGAAAAAAACTGCATCTTTGCATTCCATATAACATAAGTTGCTGTTAGAATTTTGAAAGTATCTGTATTTCGTAAAGCTCATTTTAATGCAGCCCACCGTCTTAATAACGCGTCATGGTCGGATGAAAAAAACCGCGAAACTTTTGGTAAGTGCAATTACCCGAACTATCACGGGCATAATTACGTCCTAGAAGTGAAGCTGAGTGGAGAGGTGGATCAAGAAACGGGCTATGTAATGGATTTGAGTGTGTTAAAACAAATTATTGATAAAGAAGTACTGGAAGCCTTTGATCATAAGAATCTAAATTTGGATGTTCCCGAATTCAAAACCTTAAATCCAACGGCCGAGAACATAGGTACGGTAATATTTGAAAAGCTTAGAAATAGAATTGATGAACGATACGGAATGGTAGTTCGTTTATATGAAACTGAACGAAACTTTGTTGAAATAACTGAATAAGAACGAACATGAATAATTCGAAAGATTATATTGATACCCCATTGAGATCAAATGCCTTTGATCTTACTGATGATGAAAAAATGGACATCATCGAAAAACATTTTACAGGTATATTAGATGCCTTGGGCATGGACTTAACAGATGACAGCATTTCTAAAACACCGAGAAGGGTTGCGAAAATGTATGTTACCGAGATTTTTAGTGGCCTTAATCCGGACAATAAACCGAGTGTTACTCTTTTTGAGAACAAGTATAAATACAGTCAGATGTTGGTGGAGAAAGACATCGCTGTTTTTTCAACCTGTGAGCATCATTTCGTCCCGATTTATGGGAAGGCCCACGTCGCCTACATATCCAATGGGGAGGTTATTGGGCTGTCTAAAATTAATCGAATCGTTAAATACTTTTGCAAACGTCCTCAGGTTCAGGAGCGACTAACCCGACAAATTGCACACGAATTGCGTACCACGCTTAAAACCAACGATGTAGCGGTTGTAATCGACGCATCACATATGTGTGTAGCGGCAAGAGGGGTGGAAGACGTTAATTCATCAACGGTTACCGCAGATCTATCAGGAGCATTTCAGAACGAAGCAACTCGAATGGAGTTTCTTCGGTACATTGGCTATTAAACCATTCCTAAGAGTTTCAGAAGAAGAATGATTAATAAAACGGTGATTAAAATGCCAAACAATTGACCACCAATGAGCTCGCTTAAAAGGGAAAGCACTAAAAGAATTAGAATAACCACAAGTATTAGATAGAGCAAGCTGCCGGCATCGCTAGATGATCCGGTTTTCTTTGATACTTTATTCTGGATTTTGGAAGCCAATCGGCTTCCAGGAATCACATGAGATTTTGCATTAGACTGGATGTCTTGAACCGTAGAATTTGATTTGGTAACCGTTCGTTTCGAATCCATAAAGCTTAAATTATGAACCTCTTTTAACCCAGCTTTGCCGTTGTATGAAACTGCGAAGTCTTTTACGTCTACTGCACCCATATTTGCATCGCTTAATGGAGACTTTTCGACGGAATTATTTACAATTATATTCTGTTGTGGAGCAATGAAAGTCGTCTGATCTGTACGGTTAGAAGTAGGTGATTGTTTATGAGTAATGTCTTTTTTAAACCCTTGAAAATTAGTGCGATGTGAATATTTTCGACTCCCGCATGAAGAAATCATGCCAGTGAGTAAAACCAAGAGAACAAATTTTGAAAAAATGGATCCTACTTTCATAATATTTTGTTGTTAATGTTGTACAAAATTATGGCATTATGACCCACTATGGATAAAAGATTTCGCTTTGTCAAAGCTTGCGTATAATTTTGCGGATTATTAAGGAAATGGACAATTGAAATTTTTGGATGCATACAAAGGCTTTTTAGCCATTGAAGATACCACATTGGTGGATTACCGTTCATCCAGCGTTGTGGTTCAACAAATGCCGTACGAACATACCTCATCGTACTTAGCAGGTTCCAAAAATGGTCCGGATGCCATATTATCTGCTTCTCATTATGTGGAATACTATGATGAAGAGCTTGAACAGGAAACACACCGAAAGTGTGGAATAAGCACTCAAGAAGCGCTCGATTTCAGAAATCATTTAGATCAAAGTGCGGTGGACTTAATTCGCGAAAACACCAAAGCTCACTTAGATAACAACAAATTTGTTATTACGTTGGGAGCCGAGCACACCATAACATTCGGGGTTTTCGAGGCATTCAAAAAGAAATATCCCAATGTGTCCATCTTACAAATTGATGCACATTCAGACTTGCGTCAGTCGTATCAAGGCAATCCACTGTCGCATGCTTGCGTAATGGCGCGCATTAATGACTTGGATGTTAAAATTAGTCAAGTGGGCATACGTGCTCAATGCAAGGAGGAAGCGGAATTGATCAAAAATTCTCCAAACATCCAAACCTTTTACAGTCATCAAATTCAACACAATGCGGATTACATCGCACAAATCATATCGCACCTGAGCGACACGGTTTATATTACCATAGATGCCGATGGCTTCGATCCATCCATTGTGCCTGCAGTTGGAACAGCAGAACCGGGGGGCTTACTATGGCATCCATGTCTTGATTTGTTGCGAGAAGTGTGTTCGAAAAAGAACATTGTAGGGTTCGACGTGGTTGAATGTGCGCCAATTGAAGGTCAAATTCAATCGGAATATTTGTTGGCCCAATTAGTTTACAAAGTATTGGGATATTCCATGCTAAATCCAAGTTTTCAATTTTTAAAGAAGTGATAAAATTTCAATCAACTTTGCGTACATCAAAAGTTTTGTTTTAATAAAATGATATGGTAACAAATTCAAAACATGTTGTTTATCTCGATAACGCCGCTACAACACCGCTCGACCCTTTGGTGCTAGCAGCGATGTCTGAATCCATGATTTCTACCTTTGGAAATCCATCGGCCAGCCACAGCTTGGGAAGGCAAGCAAAGGGGGTGCTGGAGAACAGCCGATCTACCATTGCCAAGCTTATAGGTGCGTCACCTCGCGAGATTATTTTCACATCAGGTGGCACCGAAGCCGATAACATAGCCATCCGTTGCAGTGTTCGCGACCTTGGGGTTCGGGTAATCATCACTTCACCAATCGAACACAAAGCGGTGTTAGAAACCGCAAAGTGTATGATTGAGTCGGATAATATTCGCATCGAGCTCGTGCGAGTTGATGAGCTTGGAAGGCCAGATTATGTACACTTGGCTGAATTGGCCGCACATAATAATGGAGCACTTATTTCATTAATGCATGCCAACAATGAAATTGGAACCTTAATTGATCCAAAACGTGTATCACAGATCGCAAAAGACAACAACTGCCTTTTTCACAGCGATACGGTTCAAACCATGGGCCATTACCCGATAAATGTTGAAGAATTTGGGGCGGATTTTTTAGCTTGTTCTGCGCACAAGTTTCACGGACCAAAGGGAATCGGTTTTTTATACATAAAAAAACAACACTTAATTAAACCAATAATAACCGGTGGAGGTCAGGAACGCAATCTGCGCGCAGGAACCGAAAACATACCTTGCATTGTAGGCTTAACCAAGGCGTTGGAATTGTGTTACGAAAATGCCGAACATGAGATAGCGCAAATACAAGCACTCAAATCCTATTTTTATAAGCAACTTGAAAGCAATATTCCCAATATTGAAATTAATGGCGATTCAACGCCAGAGGGATCATTGTATACTGTGTTAAGCGTTTTGTTGCCCGAAGCTGCCGACCCTTCATTGGCCATTTTCCAGTTGGACTTAGAAGGCATTTGTTGTTCGGGTGGTTCTGCGTGCAATTCGGGTGCTCAAACGGGCTCCTATGTTCTTAATGCTCTGGGCAAGCCCAATAACCGACAAGCGGTTCGATTTTCTTTTAGCCGGTTTACCAAGAAGGAAGATTTAGATGCAGCTTGTGCCGCCGTGCAAAAGATTTGCAACGTTCACATGGAAGCATAATTTTCAACACGCCATCAAACATGAAATTTTCGACCTCAATTCATCGCACGTTTTTGTACCTTGAATACCGTTTACACATCAACAACTTATTGTTGATGAACCAAACCACGGGGTCAGATCAATCGCAGGAAATGATTGCCTATACGAGGCTCAACGTTATGCGGATGAATCGGCTTGATAAAACGGTGCAATTAAGTACCGAATTGCTAAAACGGGTAAATGAGCTGAGTAAGCCTATAACCATTTATGCCATTACCGAAGCTTGGTGTGGAGATGCAGCGCAAAACTTACCACTTTTCAACCTTCTTGCCAAGGGAAGTACCAACATCAATTTTGTGCTTCTAATGCGCGATGAACATCCGTTGGTTATGGATGATTATTTAACAAACGGAAATAGAGCGATTCCTAAGCTCATTGCCGTTGATCAATCCAATGAAGTGTTGTTTACATGGGGTCCACGACCCATGGCCACAAATTATTTGCAACAGCAGTATAAGTCAGGTTTAATTGAATACGATGCATTTTCCAAGAAATTGCATGCATGGTACGCCAAAGATAAAACAGTCGCCTTGCAGCTGGAACTGGCGGAATTACTCACCAAATGGATGAGAACCTCAGCTTTGTCATAATCGCTTTTTACGGGCATTCTCGGTTTGCCAAAATAGAATAATTGGCTATTTTTGAAACAATTCTAAAAAAAGCAGAATTATTAAAGTAGTTATATAGTTATTATGAAAAAAAGATTATTACCCCTTATCTGTTTATCGATCTTTGGCTTGGGAGTTCAAGCACAAACAATGGTGAGCACAAGTCCACAAAATAGAAATGTGATACTTGAAGAATTTACGGGCATCCATTGCGGATATTGCCCAGACGGACACAAGCGCGCCAACGACCTAGTTGCAGCTAATCAAGGCAAGGTGTTTCTTGTAAACATTCATGCGGGAAGTTATGCCAATCCAGGTGCTGGTGAGCCAGACTTCAGAACAACAGCAGGTTCTGCTATAGATGGAGCTGCCGGTGTTACCGGTTACCCAGCTGGATCTGTAAACCGTTCTAAATCACCATGGGCTGAAAGTCGTGGAGCTTGGGCTGCAACAGCCAGTGGAATTCTAAGCCAGTCTTCTCCAGTCAACGTTGCCGTTTCATCTACTATAGATTTTAATACACGTGAGCTTACAACGATTGTTGAAGTATATTACACTGCTGACAGTAAAAATTCTTCCAACAGCTTAAGTATTGCGCTCTTGCAAGACAACATGTTGGGACCACAAACAGATTATGGCAACTACAACCCAACCAATTGGGTGGATGGACAGTACCGTCACAATCATGTTTTGCGTCAGATGATTACCTCTGGCAGTTTTGGTGAAGCAATTAGCACAACTACGAAGGGCTCGTTCTACACAAAAACTTTTAAAACTGTTTTGCCCGCAAGCATTGCTGGTCAAGACTTAATTTTATATAATCTTGATGTAATAGCCTTTGTAACCGAAGGAACTCAAAACAACATCCTTTCTGGAACAGGTGCTCCAGTTACTTTTGATGAAAGCATCAAAACGGATTTAGCAATGACGGACAAAACCGTTAAGCCGAACAACTTTTGTTTTACTTCCTTAAATCCAAAAATTGACGTTAAAAACAATTTTGATAAAACGATCACATCGTTTGATGTAACGGCTACCGTAGGTGGCAAAAGCTACAAACAATCGTTCAGTGGATCTTTAGCTGCTGGCGAAACAACAACCATGGATTGGGGTTCGATTAACTATTCAGCTCAAGGAATGTATGAGTTGAAAATTAATGGTTTTACCAATGTTAATGGAGGAAACTTAATTGACATGGATTACACCAACGACGCAGCAGCCTTTTCTGGTTTTGGTTTTAAACAAAAAGCCTTTACCTATATCAAGGGTGGTTTCGAAGGTATCGTTGATCAGAACTTTGCAATTGATAATTCCGTAAATAGGGCGGTTACTGTTTACAATCCAACCGCTTCAGTAGGAGCTTACTCAGATGCTGCGGTATTGTTCTATTTGCATTCTTCATGGCAAGTTGCTGGTTTACCAGGTGACATCTTAGTTGGTGAAGCAGACTTTACCAACACGACAGATCCTAGCTTATCGTATTTTTATGCATATGCGGATGGTGGACAAAATGGAACTCAGCCTAAGTTGAAAGTATTTGTATCTGCAGATTGTGGAGCTACTTGGGATGATGTAAATGAATTGCTAGTACCAATCACTGGTGCTCCTGCTGATCCACAATACTTATTTGCACCAACTGGCGATGACTACAGAAAACAAACCATCGCGCTTACTTCGTACGCAGGTAAAACCGTTATGATTAAAATTGCGGGTATTCCAGGAACAAGCGGAAATGCTTTGTTTGTTGACGAGATTGAAATTGGAAGTGCACAGAAAATTGCGGGTGTTACAGAGCTTGTAAACAATGTTAAGTTGTACCCAAATCCTGCATCATCAGAAGTTAACATCAGCACCGGAAATGCAAGTGACGTTACCGTTGAAGTAATGGACTTGAATGGCAAGTTGATTATGGTGAAGGAACTTACTAATGGAAACACTGCAATGGATGTTAGCACCTTATCTCAAGGCGTTTACATGCTAAACATCTCTTACGATAATCTTAAAGCCAGCGAGAAGTTGGTGATCACTAAATAAGTGTAATAAACTTTAATAAATAAAAACCCTTCATCGCAAGATGAAGGGTTTTTTTACGTCAGGTTGTAAACCTGATTTCGATTCATGTTTTGGCTTAATGGACAAAATTAATGCTTTTAACCTTTGAAAGCCTTTGGCAGTATAGCTTTGAGGCCAATGAAAGGTTATGAATAAAAAAAATGCTTTTATTGTGGCTGTCCTCGTATCAAGAAAAAAGGTATTATCTGTAACTAGTTCTTTAAATATCCAGCCACTCCCATGCCAAATAAGGCAAAATCATATTTCACCGGATCAAAGGCATCAAATGATTTCAGCACTTCGGTTAATTCCAACGCCGTTTGCCAATCGGCTTGCTTTCGATGCGTTAAGCCCAAAACCGATGCTGCTTTTTGAACATGAACGTCGAGCGGGCATACCAGTTGATTCATTTTAATGGCACTCCACAATCCAAAATCAACACCATTATTGTCTTTTCGAACCATCCACCTCAAATACATGTTTAGGCGTTTACAAGCCGATTTTTTATAGGGTGTGGCTATGTGCTTTTGTGTTCTGATTTTTTGGTCTCCAAAAACGCAATTATAAAAATGCTCCAGACCGTGCTGCACAGTTTGGTCGTTTGGATTTATTCCAAATGAAAATGCCCGTTCCAGAGAATCATACTCTGCATAATGCTTCTTTAAAAAATTAAGGAGAAACCATGCATCTGTGTCGTTAAAGGTGCGATGAACAAAGCCGGATATTCTTTTTAGATCTTCATCGTTCGCATTCGTCACAAATTCGAAGGGAGCGTTGTCCATTCGATTTAAAAGATCGGTGCATTTATTAATGATGCTTTTTCTATTTCCCCAAGCCAAAATTGCCGCAAAGAAGCCCGCAATTTCGATGTCTTGTTTTTTCGAAAAGCGATGCGGTATTTGAATTGGGTCGTTGGCAATAAAGTTTGGTTGGTTAACCTTTTCCACCCACTCATCCAATAAAGCCTTAATGTCCATCAACGATTTTTATTCTTTTGGTTTAAATGGTGATTTGTGCTGGTGAATTTTCATGGCTTTTCTGGATAAAATAATTCCCAAAATCAGCGATAAAACTGCACCAATGAAGCGCAATTCCGGAAACCCATTTTGTAAGATGGAAAAGTCATATAGGCCATGAAGCAACGTAGGAATTAACACAGCAAAACCGATGTATCGATTTGAGTCGGAAGGCCAAAACTTAGCCAAGCCCATAAAATATCCCATCACAACTCCAAAAACTGCATGCGCTGGAACTGCGGTAAACATTCGCATTACGCCAACACTTAGCCCACCATTAAAGGTATAGGCCACGTTTTCGAGGGTGGCAAAGCCCATCGAAACCATTACCGCATAGGTGATGCCATCAAAAGGTTCGTTAAAAGCCTTTTTGTGGAATAGAAACCGGTATACGAAAAAGAACTTACACGCTTCTTCAACCAAGGCTATCCCCGCAAAAGAATACAAGCCAATAATGAAGTTATTGTCAGAGCTTCCAAGCCCCAGCTTATCCACCAACCATTCTAATAATATGGCCGGAATGGTAGCCGCAATACCCAAAAGGAAACTTAAAAAGAGTAGGTGAAGGGGTTCTTTTTCGAACTTATCTTTCCAATAAATGTAGATGGCTATGGCAAGACCAGGAGCTATGGAGAGGGCAAGTAAATACATCTTATCCGATTGCTTGAGCTAAATCCGCAATGAGGTCGTCAACGTCTTCAATACCAACGCTTAACCTAATCAAGCCATCGCTTAAGCCTGTTTTTTCTCGCTCTTCTTTTGGTATCGATGCATGGGTCATGCTGGCAGGATGACCGCAAAGGGATTCAACACCTCCCAGGGATTCTGCTAAAGCGAACAATCGAGTTTTACTGATAACTGCATGTGCATCCGCTTGGCTTTTTTCTTTGAGCTCAAACGACATCATTCCGCCAAAATTGAGCATTTGCTTTTTAGCAATTTCATGATTGGGATGGCTTTCTAGACCAGGCCAATAAACCTTTGCCACCTTTGGATGAGCCAATAAATACCTCGCAATCTTCTCGCCATTCTCGCAATGGCGTTGCATGCGTACGTGCAAGGTTTTAATGCCCCTCAAAACCAAAAAACAGTCTTGCGGTCCGGGTGTAGCACCACAGCTGTTTTGGATAAACTTCAAACGGTCGTGCAGCGCATCATTATTGCAAATCAATACGCCCATTACCACATCCGAATGACCATTAATGTATTTTGTAGCAGAGTGCATTACTAGGTCGGCGCCCAAATCCATAGGCGTTTGAAGATATGGAGTTGCGAAGGTGTTATCAACGCACAGTACGGTGGAATGTTTTTTTGCAATTGCCGCAACTCCCTCAATATCAACAATTTTCAGAAGAGGGTTGGTTGGAGTTTCCACCCAAATCATCTTTGTATTTTCATTTAATGCGGATTCTATATTCGACAAAGAGCTCATGTCTACGAAGTGAAATTTGATTCCATAAGCGGCAAAGATCTTCGTAAAAATTCGATAGGTACCCCCATATAAATCGTTCGAGGCAATGACCTCATCATTTGGTTTTAATAATTTAACCACGGCATCAATGGCCGCCATCCCGCTCGAAAAACACAAGCCGTGCTTCCCGTTTTCAAGGGCGGCCATATTATCTTGTAATTGGGTTCGGGTTGGATTGTGCGTTCTACTGTATTCATAGCCCTTATGGTTGCCTGGGCTGGATTGAACGTAGGTAGAGGTTTGGTAGATCGGAGTCATTATGGCTCCAGTGGTTGGATCTGGATGAACCCCAGCGTGTATCGTTTTAGTGTTAAATTTCATGTAAAAATACTACGACGCAAAGCAAAACAAAATTTGCCACATAAACCCACTTTAAGGTAGGTCATTCTGGTTGGGTTTCTCTAGCTGTAGCACTTTTTAAGGGGAGGCTTTTTAAGTGCTGGTTAAATCAAAACTCAACTACAATAGTGTAATTCAACATCTAAAAAGTCCACTTTCTTGAATAAGCATTGTAAAAATCGATTCCAAATTTAAAACCATGACTTAAACCATCCTGCGAATTGGCGGCACTTACATAATAGGCACCAAAACGAAAGAGTTGCTTCCACAACTTAAACGGTCGCTCCAGTCCTGCATAAAATTCGATGTGTTGCATGTTCAACTCTTCTAAATACAGTGCACTTGTTCCACCGGATAATTGAAGACTTATGCGATTCAAAAAGCGAACTTTACCCAAAATTGCTCCATTGAAATGATGTACAAAATGCGCTTGGGCGTAGGTTTTAGACGTGCGCAAACTAATGGGTCCGATGAGTTGTAAGGTACGTAATGGGTTGGAAAAGAAGTACTTATCAGATCCGCGGAAATATTTTAAATTCGACAAGCGAACATCTGCATCATTAAAAAACCGACCGGCCAAAAAGGCCATTCGAGAGGTACCCAACTTACTAAACTTAAAATCGTAGTTTGAACTAACTTCCAGTTTGTCGTAATTAACATCACTGCTCAAAATCGTTGATATGCCCTTCGAATAATTAATGTTTAGCACCGGAAAATCGGAACCAAGAATTACTTTTTTGTTTGGCCGAATTTCGTATTTCTGACGAAAGGTAATTATGGAATTTACTTCTAATACAAGTTCCTGAAACGGGTTAAAATCTTCGGGAGTATTAAAATTAGGAAAGCGCTCCCAAAATCCTTCCAACGTTTTACCTTTATATGGATCGTATTGGCTGTAATCCAATTTAATGGAAGACCAAAAGCCATTCCACCATTCTTCTTCATATCCAATACCATAGCCCTTATTCTCTACATAATTGGATGGACTAAAGGTTCCTTGAATGGAATTATTTACGTTTAACATGGTGTATACCGTGCTATATTCCAAACGTAAACGTTTGAATTTCTTGGGATTATACAAATATCGTAAATTAACCTTGCCTCGTATGTTTTCATTGAGCAAACCATAACTAACGTGCCCGCTTACCTCTAGTTCTTTAGCAGACTCTTTAAATTCCTTTGTAACGGAACCTCCCAGCTTATGCCGATATCCATCCACGGTGTTGATGCTAATTTGTGCAATCAACGGGGTGATTTGCCAATCAATTCCTTTAGTTCGGTTGCGATGTTGAATGCCATAAATTATAAAACTCATAAACCGCAAGTGGTTGTAGATAGAATCTTGCTCCTGTAAATATTCGGGACTTTCCAACTCGGTTCGAATGCTGTCTTGCACTCGAATGAACTTATTTTCTTCGGCCTTAAGGGTTATCGGCCGAACTTGTTTCCAATAATCAGAATTTTTCAAGTAACTGTCGTCTTGGTAAATAAGCGTACCACGACGCATAAATTTAGCATCGATCTCCACATTTGTTTTATAGTTGGAGTATTGCACAATGGTGTGGCCAAAATTTTTCTTTTTGCCCGTGCTGTTTCCGTAATAGAACTCTTGACGCTGAATCATTGGAATGCTGTCGGAAGAATAGGCATAGTTTTGAATGACCGAAAACTCTTTAAAATAAGAAAGCGAACCAGCGTTTAATTTAAGATCTACGGCGTTGATAGTGAACGATTTATCATTGATGTAGATGACACCGCTAAACAAAGAACTTCCTTCAAATTTTGGATTTATTTCGATTTTATAGATAAAGCTTCCTCCTTCCCAAAAAGATTCCAATAAACGAAAGCGGTAAACAGAGAGCGCAGAATTGGCAATGGGAGAAGTGTAGCGAATGTCGCTCAGCAGGGGTAAATCTAAGAGATTGTTGTAGAAATCCCAATGTCCGTCTCGAATTTGAGTGAAATAAAGATCGGGGTTGATCACTTCATAACTTTGTGTTCCGGGCGACGATCCTGCTTCAATTCGAACAGAAGTGGTTTGATTCGACTTTTTTGACAAGTCGCGGTACCCGGTTTTGACTTCCTTAAATTGGTTATTTGCAACAAAGTACACCTTGGAATACGACTCTATGAAGTTGATTTTTTCGCGCGTAAGCCCACTGTTGTTGGAATCTATTGCCGACTGGCGCTCATATTCGAGCGAAGCTTTTAAGTACATCTCACACTCGAAAGAATTCATTTTATTTTGCGTTGTATTCCTACGTTCCATCGCCGCTCGAATGATGCGATAAGCTGGATCTTCCCGATCGGCGTCGATTACTACTGCATTCAATTCCACCGATGATTCTTTAAGAACAATGTTTACGGTCACGTCTTTTGTGACTTCGAGTTCTCGAATTACTTTTTCGTAGCCAACCATCTCATAAACAAGTACTTGATTGCCCAATTCGAGTTCGATGTAGTATTGACCTTTTGCGTTGGTTATTACCCCATACGTGGTTCCCTTAACATATACGCCAACATGAGATAAGGGCCCATGGTCATCAGTAACAACGCCCTTAATTTGAAAGGCAAACACATGTATTTGACAAAAAGTAAGAAAAAGCAAAAAAGTGAGTACTCGTTTATTCATACCGTTTTAGTTTTGTGATGATACGAATTGGAGATAGGTTTGGAAGTATCAGCGGCCGTTCTTTCGACTAAAAATAAACAATTATCCACCAAGTAAAGATCCTCTTAACCTGATTTCGATTCATATTTTGAATTCAGAGCGCTTGTGGACCGTGAGTCTCGAGTAAAAATTTAGAAGACAGGGCGGGCCCTTTCGAGTAATTTTTACGACAAAAGCTCTCTTTTCACAAGTGAAATACGAGCTTTTGTATTAGCCTGAATTTCTAATTTGAATCTTGCTTGATTAAGAAAGAGAAAGTCCGAATCAGGTTATAAGGCTTTATCCTTTGAGTTCCAATGGTTCACTTCCTCTTTCTCTCATCCTGTTTTCGACTCACTACTTGGCATCCATCCAAATCTGAATTTTAAAAGATTAATAGAACTCAGGTTCTTAGATCAGCTGTCCATCCTTTATCAAAATCTTACGATCAGCGCGATTGGCAAGTTCTTCGTTGTGCGTTACAATTACGAAGCTCTGATTAAAGGAATCGCGAAGATTGAAAAACAAGTTGTGCAATTCCGCAGCATTTTCGGTATCTAAATTTCCAGAGGGCTCATCGGCCATTACAACCATGGGTTTATTCATCAATGCTCTGGCCACAGCAACGCGCTGTTGTTCTCCGCCGGAAAGGGCTGAAGGCTTGTGTTCAAAGCGATGTGAAAGCTTCAAATAATCCAACAACTCTTTTGCTCTTTTTTCCGTGGCAGATCGATTACTGCCATTTATGAAAGCGGGTATGCACACATTTTCGATTGCCGTAAACTCTGGCAAGAGGTGATGAAACTGAAAGATGAAACCAATGTTCTGATTCCTAAAAGCCGCAAGCTTGGCAGGGGAGAGGTTGTCTACCCGTTCGTTGTTGTACAAAATGGTTCCTTCATCCGGCTTTTCCAGCGTTCCCATGATCTGGAGCAGGGTAGTTTTACCCGCACCAGAAGCTCCAACAATGCTCACGATTTCTCCTTTGGCAACGCTTAGATTAATTCCCTTAAGAACCTCAACTTGCCCGAATTTTTTGTGAATGTTTTGAACTTCTAACATATGGGTCTAAAAAGCACGATTAATTCCAACAACGTAGCGCATTGCCAAGTAGTTTTCTTGATCTTCTGGAATTCTGTTTAGGAAAAATGGAAGGTCAAGTCGCAGGTTTAAAGGTTTAGTGGATGAAAACTTGTTAAAACGAATGCTCAGTAAAAACCCAAGTCCAGCATCAACTCGTAATCCTGAATTGTGATCCCGATCCATGGCAAGCACCCCAGCATCTGCAAAAAGGTAGGGTGTAAGTCCCAACGTGTTTTTCGATATTTTAGAGATGAATGGGTTTATCAAATATCCAAATTCTAACTCTGCATTAATCGATGCCCCGTAATTGCCGGCAAAGGCAAAAAATGAATCCTTTTCGTTCGTATTGGTGATTGCCGTACCAGCATACCCTCGGATGTTTAATCCTCCACCTTGTTGTATGTAATCACCTTCTTTGTTAAATCCAACCTGATGAACGGAAAGCCATCCCAACGATCGTGTATATCGATTGTCCATCATTTCTGATGTATTGGCACCCATGAGCAAGAGCTTGCTTTCTGGGGCAATGTTCGAACCGCTTATGGCTTGTGCAAAGAGTCGAGTTTTTAAAACCATTTTCTTTATTGGCCGATGTGTAATCAGCGAGGCTTTGGCCGTACCATAGCTGTAATCTGAATATAGACTGGTGGCCCGTATTCCCGTACTCAAAACACTCGTAGTATTCATTCCTTTAAAACTGCGTTCATAGCTTAAGCCCATCCAATTATCAAAACCCGAATTGGTAAAGACCCGATACAACGGATAATCTTTGTTGTAACGTTTGTTGCTGCCCAAGTCCATAACGTACCTTCCCTTGGCCGTTTCGCGTGTTAGAGCCACTTGATGATAGCCATAGCCATCGATGTGGCGACTGTTCGCATTAAAAATAACAGACGGGTTGATTCGTGTCTGATATGTGGCCAAGTAACTCATTAAATCGCGATTATCGACTACACTTTCCTGAGTTCCTGAAAATTCAATTCCTGTATTGTACCAAACACCTGCCTCAAAATTGTGCTTAGATTGAAAGTAGGTGCCTTTGGCATGTAGGCCAACTTTTATTCCATCCACGGCATTGTACCATACATCAGGTCGAAGTCCCAATTGGTATTTACGAAAGCTGTTGGATGGGTTTTGAAGCTTATCTAGATAAACGTGTGTCTTACTGTTTAAGCTGTTGTTTAACCGATTTACATCGGCAAGTCTTCCACTGGGGTCAATGATTACATTCTTTATTCCAGAAGGTATTTCTACATTTAAGGTGTACGTTGGATTAATTAATTCCCAACCCGTCCATTTAGGGGCTACTCGGGCATTGGTTTCTTTAACAAAATAGGTGTTTGGAATGTGATAATCCCAGTTCACACCGTTTTTGTCAACCACTCGAACATCGAGCGGCATGGATGCTCCAAGTCGTTTGAAATCAATTTGATAACTTTTATCCTTACGTTTCTTAATGCCGGTTACCTTATAGTCGATCGTGTTTTTGCTTTCAATCCAATGATCAAAATACCAGTTTAAATCTACCTTGGTATATTGAATGATTGAAGTGCGAAAATCTTCCCAGTATGGATGGCACATCTTCCATTCGTTAAAGTAGTTTTGAATGGCTTTTAAGAACAATTCATCTCCTAAAACATACTGCAAATTGTAGAGCATGGTAGCTGTTTTGTAATAAACTTGACCGTAGCCACCACCATGGCGCTCGGCCGAGTTGAAATGATCGGAATGGATGTTGAGTTGGGCGGTGTTTAGGTTTACTGCATGGTTCATATACCCGTAGTAAACGGTGCCATCATCCACCGAATTAGGGGTTTCTTTTACGCCCATCACTTGTTTAAGCGACCATGCGGTTAAAAACTGTGTAAAGCCTTCATCCATCGACGCTCGGTACGTTTCGTTGTTTCCAACCATGCCGAAAAACCAATTATGGCCCACTTCATGCGCAATTACGTATCGATGTCCAGGCCAGTTGCCGCCGTTTAACGTTAACATGGGATATTCCATTCCATCTCGTGCATCGGCCGCAATCATTTTTGGGTAGGCAAACATGCCAATGTCTTCCGAATAAATTCGAACCACCTCGGCCACAAACTTTGCGGTAGGTTGCCATCGATGGGCATTTTCTTCTTGCGCTAAGGCAATGCACTTTATTCCATTCCAAACTACCTCACCAATGCGATAACTTGGATCGGCGGTAAATGCAAAATCATGAACGTTTATGGCGGTAAAGCGCCATTTCTTAAAGCTTCCATCAGCCACTACGGGTGTGGTTGGTTCCGATCGAGTGGTTTTATAGTTGGATATGTCCAGGCGTTCTCGCAAATCGCCCGGATACATTTCACCAGGATTTTGTAATTCTCCGGTTGCCTCCACTACAAAGTGATTCGGAAAAGAAAGACTAATTTCAAATACGCCGTAATCGCCGTAAAATTCTTTGCCCAAGTGTTGGTCGGTTGTCCAACCAAATTTTCGGTCGTACACGCTAACTCGCGGGTACCAATGCACACCATCGAGGTGCAAAAACTGTTTATCATCCGCTCCGCCGTGGCGAAACGATTTCATTCTTCTTCGAATGTTTCCGCCGTCGTCTTTATCCCAAAAGGTTACGAAATCTATGGAAATTTTGACCCCACTGTTTGGTAATACCGGTTGATCTAAATCAATCCACATTAGGGTATTGTCTATGGTAAAGTTGCCGGTTACACCATTCACTTTCAGCGACTTAATGGATGTGCCTTCCCCTTTTAGTTCATACACACCAAAGGTGCTTTTCACCTTGTCTTGTGTTCGCATGTTGTGCAAATACGAGTTGGGGGTAAATGCATTTTGATAGAGATGGAAATAGATTTTGGTGAGCGTGTCGGGCGAATTATTCCAATAAACCAGTTCTTCGGTGGCGGTAATGGTTTCTTCGTTCTCGTCAATCTTGGCATCAATTTTATAATGCACATCTTGTTGCCAATATGCGGCATTGGGGGCTCGGTTTTTCCAATAGTATGAATTTTCAGCGCTTTGGTAGGCCTTTAATTCGTTGGATTGGGAATGAACCAAACTTGGTAACTGTATGATTATTAGGCTTGTTAGAATGAATTTGTACATGGGTCTTTTTCAAAGCGTCAAATTACGTGCTTTTTTGTATAACTGCCGTGTCAAACTCAATATCAAATGCAAAGGAGTATGAGTTGGATCTAAACCTAAGCCAATGACATACTTTGATTCCGTTATTGATCAGATTCATATTATTGAAAAGTAGTATTTTGCAGTATGCTTCAAAGGTTGTTTCTATTTTCCTTGATTTATCTCATGCGCCCATCATTTGCGTGGTCACAGCTGGGGTTGGAGGTGTCAACCCGATACGATGCAAAAACTGATCTAAGGGCCGACGAATACTTGCCACAATTTTTCGTGACTATTCTGCCATATTCCAGCAAATCGTTTTCCGTGAATGCGGAGATTTTTTATGACTACGATCGATCAAAACGAAGATGGCCGGCAGTAGGAATGTACACGATTACGTCGCAAGAATTTGGAGGCGGCCTTCAATTTCGACTCGACTTGCTTGAGGAATCACCCTGGAAATTGCAGATTTTGACTGGCGTGGGTATTAAAATGAAAACGTACTCACTGCAAACTAGATCTAAAGAGGTGCGAGATTTTATTCTTGTTCCAACGGGTTATTCTAAGTTGTATTCCTACGCAATGTTGGTTGGAGGGTATGCTTTAACCGATCGGTCTGAGATAAAGATAGGTGGAGGTTATGGGTTAAGCCATTTTTTTATTAGTTATTCATATAAACTGAGCCACAACAATGAATAATAAACTAATCAAGCTTTTTGGTCTGCTTCTGCTTATAGCTGGATGTGGAGAGTTGGAGGTTCCCAGCCCCGAATATTATAAAGGTTGGGAGCAACTTTCGGTTCAAAGAATTGCGTCTGTTAAGGAAGGTTGTATTATTCCACGCAGGCTTATATATGGAGACAAGACCACAATAATGGGCTATAAGTGCATTGATGATTTAGCCCTTGATAATATCGATTTCTCTCAATGGGATGTATTGTTATACAACGAAGGAACTTACGAACAAATCACAGAAATAAAAGTTTTCTCTTACCTGTATATCAATCAGGATCTAAAGAAACTTCGATTTGTAATTGCAACAAGAACTCGGCCCAATACCTCTGGCTTAACATCGAATGGATTTAGCCAACAGGCCATGCACGCACTTAAAATCCCCAAAGTACCAGAAGGATACACCATTGATGTTGAAGGCATTTAATCTGAAGTTTTGAACGGATGCCTTCATTCGAATCCGCCATTGTTGAACCACATTAGAAATTTCAAGGTCAAATTCAAATGCAAACTCATTGCAGATCTTCTTGAGCGACAAAAGCTAATTCAAAATTCAGCATTCAAAATTTAGAATTATCCATCATCCATTTTCAATTCTTTTGAACCACATAAGAACACATAAGGAGTTTGTTGCGGCTGGAAATCATATAAGGTCATATAAGAATCGTCAACCTGATTGGTCATCCTGAACTCGTTTCAGGGTTATTTCAGGTTCAATTTCAAACTCAATGAGAATCGTCTTGTGCAATAAAAGCCAATTCAAAATTCAAAATTCAACATTCTCAATTATCCATCTTTTTAAGCCTCAGCTTAAAAACTCCCTCGGATCAACCATTACAACGCTTTCTCGATCAACTTTTACCTGTCCCGGCAAAGCGCCTTTGAACTTACGCACGTATTTGCGCTCGGTGTAAATTACAGGAACCAAGGTATTCGACTTGTTTTTAGAATTTGCCGCTGCTATAATGGCCGCATATTCTAAGACTGTTTTTGGTATGGTTTTGCCTTCTGGATTTCGGATCAACACATGCGAACCCGCCACTTCTCGGGCGTGCAACCACATATCGTTGCTCTTTCCTCTATGAAGCACCTCGTCGTTTCCTTTCGAATTCTTACCCAACCAGATTTCAAAGCCCTCTTTTTCAAAGCTTCGATACGGCATGGTTTTTTTGAGCTCTGTGGCCGATTTTTCTTGCGTGGCTGTTTTCGTTAACTTTAGCAGTTCTTTGTGCGATAAGGTTTCGGCAACTTGCTCAATTTGAGCTTCAACCTTTAATATGTCAGCATTGTACGTTGTTAGAAGTCCCCGCCGATGCTGAAAATCTAAATGCACATTCTTGGCCTTTTTGTAATACCGGGCCGCATTGTCTTGCGGTGAAAGATCTCTTTTTAAAGCAATGCTCACTTCTTGATTGGTATAAAAATTTAGCAGCTTTACTTGTTCGGTATTTCGCTTAATTTGATGCAAGTTGGCCATCAGCAAATCCCCAAGCTGCTGATAATCCTCCTTATTCTTTTGCATTTTTAACGACTTTTCCGTTTTTGAAATCTTGCCTTCCAACAACTTCTTCTCCTTCAAAAGTGGCGCAAGCAGCTCATTTTTAAGGTGTTCGCTGCGATTTTGAGTAAGAAAGAGTCGGCCAAATTCATGGAAGGCGTTGAGTGTATTGCTGTAGGTTTCAACAATCAAATCATCGGAAGAAACGGAAAGACCATAGGTTTGATTTTCAGGTTTGGTTATTTGTAGATCCGTTTCAGCAACGAAATCATCAAAGCTTTGCCAGATCTTTTTTCGATCCACTCCTTCCTCAAAAAATCCCTTTACGGCCAAAATGGAAATTAAATCTTCGGTTAAGAACGGGTTGTTCTTTAAAACCTCCTCTTCACTTCCCATTAAATTGGGTACAATAGCATCGTGCGGACGATGTTTAATTTCGCTGATTTCGGCCTTAAATGAATCAATAACTGCATTGTTTTCCACCAGATATATTCGAGCTCTGCGACCAAAGACTTCAAAAATAAGTGCGGTATTGTTTGTAAACTCAATCGAAAAACTCCGATCGTATTGATTAGGATGAACTTCTCGAACGCCCAGATTTATGAGCGTTTTGAATTGAGCCAGTATGTTCTTGTTGGGGAAATGCAATCCATTAGGTTGAAGAAAAAGTGTATGGCCTTCAAACCACGAAACATGCAAACAATATTCATTGCTAAATAGGAAGTAAATATCTGTTAACGAAGTACTTACACACTGTTCGAGCACGGCGCCGTTTAGCTTATGATGCAGCGATTTTGCATATCGCTCAAGTAAAAAGGCATTGTTATGGAGCGACATACGTAGGATTAAAACTCGTGGTATACATCGGTTAAAGCCTCACAACCCGTTTCGGTAATTAAGATGGTATGTTCGTATTGGGCACTCAAACCTCCATCGATGGTTCGTGCAGTCCAACCATCTACCTTATCCACCTTTGCCCTTGCCTTACCCGTGTTTATCATGGGTTCGATCGTAAAAATCATTCCAGGGCGCATTCGCTTTCCAGTGTTTTTCTGAGCAGTATGACTCACTTCGGGGTCTTCGTGAAAAGCAATACCGACGCCGTGACCACAAAACTCATAAACAACGCCATAGCCTTCTGATCGTGCATATTCAGAAATGACGTATCCAATATTGCCAAACCGATTGCCAGGCTTGCATTCTTCCATGCCCAACTTTAAACAATGCTTTGTAACGTTCAACAAGTTCTGAGCTTCTTCAGATATCCCGCCAACGGCGTACATCCTACAAGTATCTCCATAATAGCCATCCAAAACGGTGGTAACATCAATATTTAGGATGTCGCCATTTTTTAAGGCGTACGAATTTGGCACTCCATGACAGATTACATCGTTGGGAGAGGTGCAGATGTGTCCAGTAAATTTATTGGTTCCATGCCCTCCATACCCAAAGGTGGCCGAAGTGGCCCCGTGTTCTTTCATGAATTCTGCGGCTTTAGTATCCAGTTCTTTGGTTGTAACTCCCTCTTTTACAAAGGATTCCAAATATTTCAAGCACTCAGCTGCCAATTGAGAACTCTTGCGAATTCCTTCAATTTGCTTCGATGTTTTAATCTTAATTGCCATAAAGGCGCAAAGTTAAACTTATCCGAGTTAATGAATGGTAAACGAATCAGAATCCTTTAAGACGGGGAATGATGACCTGCGATCTAACAAGCTTTGCGCGTTTAAGACTTGACTTAAAATATGGGCATGGTCGAAGCTTTGCTCGAGAATCTCACCGTCAAAATCTAAGATGGTAGAACCTCCGCTGTGTGCTTTGCCGGTTCCGTCCAGGCCAATTCGGTTGGTTGCAACTGTGTAAGATTGGTTTTCGATTGCACGCGCTGGTAAAATTTTATTCCAATGATTCATACGAACTTGGGGCCAATTGGCAACGTAAAGCAGGAGATGGTAATCTGTAGTATTCCTTGACCAAACCGGAAAGCGCAGGTCGTAACAAATCTGAGGACAGATTTTCCAATCGCCTATTTGCCAGGTACTTGCTTTTTGGCCAGCTTCGAAAAATAGGTGCTCATTGCCAAGAGTAAAACAATGTCTTTTGTTATAAAACTGAATGCTTCCTTCCGGACTAATGCATAATAAACGGTTATAGGTTTTGTTGTCTTCCGAAATGGTAAGACTGCCGGCTAAAAAAATGTTGTGTTTTTGGGCTTCATCTTTCATCCACATAACCGTTTTACCGTTCATTTTTTCGGCAGTTTTAGCAGTATTCATACTAAAACCCGTGTTAAAAGTTTCCGGTAAAACAACTAAGTGATCCAGATTGTTTTCTCGTAGGATACCATCCAATTGTTCTGAAAAGTGAGACAAGTTGGCTTCAACATCTTCCCAAACTAATTGGCTTTGAACACAACTAACTCTTAAATTTTGCATAGAATTTCTGCAGCTCGCTTGAGGGTTTCATCTTTTTTAGCAAAACAAAATCGAAGTACTTTATTATCAATCTTTTTGCCATAAAAAACGGAAATAGGAATGGAGGCAATTTTTCTATCAATGGCCAGTTCTTTGGCATAAGCCTCATCATTTGCATCGGTAATTTTGCTGTAATCCAACAGTTGAAAATATGAACCACTGCATGGAAGCACATTGAATCGAGAGGATTGAACCAAAGATCTGAAAATGTTTCGCTTTTCCTGATAAAAAGCAGACAGTTCTTGATACAGTTCTGGGAATTTTAATATCTGTGCATAACCATATTGCATGGGTGTTGAAGCGCTGAAAACCATATACTGGTAAACCGATCGAAGGTGTCTACTCAATTCTTCGGGTGCTATAACATAGCCCATCTTCCAGCCGGTGGCATGGTAAGTCTTACCAAATGATGAAATGATAAAACTTCGCTCAGCTAGTTTTGGATACTTTGCAATGCTCTCATGTATGTGGTTGTCGAAAATGATGTGTTCGTACACTTCATCGCTTAAAATAATAATGTCTGAACCTTGCACAATCTTGTTTAACTGCTCAAAATCAGAAGGTTGCAAAATGCTTCCGGTCGGATTATGCGGAGAATTGAGGATGATCATCTTGGTTCGAAAATTAATCAACTTAGAAACTTCCTGCCAATTAATAGAATAATTCGGATACTTTAATTCAACACGCTTTACCTTACCTCCGTTTAAAATTACAGCGGGTTCATAACAATCGTAGGCCGGTTCAAAAATGATTACTTCATCCCCATCTTTTACCGTGGCAGTGATGGCTGCATAAATTCCGAAAGTTGCACCCGGAACAATGGTGATCTCTTTTTCTGGACTTGCCTTTAAGCCGTATAGGTTTTCTGTTTTTTCGGCAATACCTTCACGCAGGCTCATTAAGCCGGCCATGGGTGCATACTGATTATGCCCGAGGTTCATCCCTTCGTTTACTAGGTTTATCAAGTGCTGATTTACCGCAAAATCCGGAAAGCCTTGAGATAAATTTACAGCGGAATAGCGATTTGCAAGTCCCGACATCACTGAAAAAATTGATTCCGTGTTTTGAGGTAGCTTAGCCGAAGTGTTTAATGAAAATTTCAATATTCGTAGTTTTATGATAAAAATCTTGGATGCTTATTGGCTTAAATACTCTGACAATTTTTTCATCCAGATTCCGAACATCAAAATAAATCAAAAAAGACCATATACTTGTGCATGACTATGAGATATTTATTGATATTATTTCTGGCAGGAGCTACCAGCGGATTTGCTCAAAACACTTTGCTTTATGAGATTAGTGGTAATGGCTTGAAAAAAACAAGCTATTTCTTTGGCACAATGCATGTGCAAAATGAAGAAGTTTTTACCGCAAACGACAAGGTTTACGAAGCTATCATGGCTTGCGACCAAGCTGCTTTTGAGCTGAACTTAACCGACCTAAAGGCACTACAATCATCGCTGAAAGATGATTTAGTTGCCGATTGGCAACCCTTTGTAATGGATAAGTTGGTACCTGTGTTGGAGATTTCTGTTCCGGCCGACAGCTTAGCAGCTCGCTTGAGTAGGATGATTATACCCATTGTTACTCAAGCCATGGAACTTACTAAAAATGAGCACAATAGAGCAGATTTTGTGGACTTGCATTATCAAAATTATGCCACCAAGTTAAACAAAGAGATCATTGGAATTGAAACCGTTACCGAGCAACTTAACCTTTTAAAATCGTTGGATCAGCAAGTAATGGTCGACAAGATTGTAGCCTTTGCGCAAAAGGAAAGCTGGAACATTGATTTAACCAGCTTGTTCATGGGGCAGGCACCTTTAATTGAAGCATATGCCAAACACGATCTTAAGAAAATTTGTTCGCTCGTAGAACAAGAATACGAAAGCATCCGGGGTGGACCATGGGAGGCGTTCTATGATCAAATTTTCGAGGTTCGCAATAAAATTATGTTCGAACGTACTTCCGAGATGGTGAAGAAAAATTCGGTCTTTATTGCCGTTGGATCCGGTCATCTCTGCGGAGAAACCGGCTTAATTCAAGCCTATCGAAATGCTGGATATACGGTAACCGCTGTTAACATTAGTGATGGAACCCACAAGCCATCGATAACCAAATGGGTTGGATTTTCGAATTCACTTTTTGAAACTACTGTTCCATATAACGTAGATTCCATTTATGATGAAGAAGGATCCGAATTCTTTTCATCGGTAAAGGTTGCGCAGATACATTACAGTTCAGGTGCAAAGGCTGTTTTTACGGTGTATCCTATGTATTCAAGTGGTTCTGCGACTGATTGGGATACGGATGATTACTCGTATGTTGACCAACCTGAAGATGCAAGCGATGAGTATTCAGATGAGATTGATTTGGAAGATGATTCATATTATAGGGATGAAGTTGAAGATGATAACATGGACTACGATGATTCACAGCCAGTAGACCCCGGAGATGATGCCGTGGTGGTTGATATTCAAGAGCAACCTTATTTGCAGCGGGTAACGGAAGCATTATCCAATGAGTTTAAGCCTGTTATGATGATGGTTATGATGCAAGGCATGAAAGCTGAATCGACCGAAGATGTTACAGCGATATCCACCAAGTTTGGTGAGCGCAACTTGGTTCGTTCATATAATTCGCTTACCGGTTCAACAGCGACCTGTGTGGTTGTTGATGGAGATGGCAATGGCTATAAACTGGTTGTAAGTGGAGATAAGGCCTTCATCGATTCGGAAACAATTCTTCCTTTTTTCAAAAACTTTAAATTAAAAAAGAGTCCGGAGTAGTTTTTTTTGAGCGGTATTATTAAAAACGATGGGACGGAAGCTACCACTAAAAGTCAACCTACAACGAAAGGTCACCCAACAACAGACCGTCACCCTGAACTCGCCTCAGGGTCTTGGTGATTAGGAAGTGAAGGTTGATGGAACCATGCGGATCGTTTGACGGCCGTTTTTGCAAATGGTTTGGTGAGCATCGTGCTAGTGTCACGAAGATCCTGTCCTGAAACTAGTCCAGGATGACTTCAAGTTCAGGATGACTTCGTGGGGGGATTTGTGCTCTCCCCAACCTCATTCGATAGACCATTTACTCCGGCTTTATAATAAAAAAGCCATCGTCGCCTTCCGCTTGATACAAGGGCATAAAAATGTAGCCATCGTACGGAGCGCAAATTGGGCCATCATGATTTTTAGCCAATTCTTCGCCTGCAACAATCTTCTGAAAATTAACATAACCGTGGTGCATAGAAAATTGTTCTTGTGCTCGGATCTTATATCGGCTAATTAGTTTAAAATGATTATTTCGTGTGGCGAGTTCTTCTTGTAAGGTTTTACGGTGGAAATTAACAATGCTCGAATCTAGATTTGGCAAGACCCCCGCCTGATACAAGCTCAGCCAAATAAAGCTTTCATGTTTAACCAATGATTGATAGCTCAAATGCTGGCCGGCTTCGTACGCCATTCCAACATGCCCCAAATCATTGATGTAGGCGAGGAGGGTGCCATCCAAAAAACCACTCAACCCGGTTATTACCGGCATCGGGAATTTGGTTATAAAGTTTTGAACCCATTGGCTGTTGTTGGTTACAATAAAGGGTATGGTTGGACTGGAGGTAGTATGCAGATCAATCACAAACAACTTTTCCTTCGTGTTGGAGATAATCTCTTGCAAATGATTGTAAATCACCGACATCTCGTAATATTCGGTATGCCGAAGATCCAAATTGCCGTAATGCAAGTGGTCGAGATTTTCACGCGTCCAAACCCGATTTAAATCTTGGTGTAAATAACGCTGATTCAATCGCAAGGCTTCTAGATTCCCGGCCATTGCAATTGCCGTCCGCGAACTTCATATCCTGCTGCTTGCACTTCTTCAAAAACCTTTAGTATGGCACCAACCCCGGCATATTCATTTCCGTGCATTCCGCCAACAAAAACAACGGTATTGCCATCCGAATTGTCGCCAATATCTGCTAATACGCGCTTAACATGCTCGGTTTCATTGAAAATTTCTATGTCAATCTCCTCTGTTCTCACTTCATTTTTCTTAGATCAAGCTTTTTATCGATTTATTTCCCCAAAACATTGGTGTGCAAGAGCACTTGTATGATGTCGCTTTCTGTTATTAAGCCCAATAGATTTCCATCCTCATTTACCACGGCCAATGCATCATCTCTGGTCGTACCCATTAAACGAATGGCCTCGGCCGTGCTTTGTTGCGATTTAATGGTTGCAAAATCGGTCGACATGATGTCGCGAGCAAATTTGGCGCCCTGATCTTTGGATGCGAGATGATGAATTAAGGTATGTGAGTTAATGATGCCCACCAGAAAATGGTCTTCTTTTTCTACAGGCAAATGCCGAATGTTCTGCCAATGCATCACACTTACTACCAAGTCTAAGCTGTCGTCTTCATGTACCGTAAATAAATCCGTTTCCATAACCTCACTTACTCGCTTAAAGCTCTTATTCATGTCTTCCACTATTGGATTTACATTCTTCCAACGGCGCACCGGTTGGCCCGCATTCTGATTTTCATACAACTTTTTTGTAACGTGAACGCTAGCTTCATTATTTGTGCTGCCTCTCAGAAGTTCACCAAAGTTGTTCGAAATCCATGCCGCGCCATTCTGTTTTTTCTTAAGTCTCCCTTCAAAAATGCCCATTAATCGGTTGATGTCTTCTGTATTAACCTTCATTCTAAGGCCTTAATGGCCATTGAAAGCAGTTCTTTTTCTAATAACTTTTTTGCAGAAATACTCTTTCCAAACCGGTTGAACTGAGAATCTAAACAGTTGCGTGCGGCCTTGTAGAAGTTAAATCGCACCTCCTCAAAGGGCATGCGCTTTTGAATGTTCTTATACTCTTCAGGCATTCCCTTCATCAATCCAAGCCAAAATGCAGAATTAGCCATTTCGTCCGCAACTGTTGGTCCACTGGGGATGTATCTATTTTCGATTCGAAGGTGCGGAACACCTCCTGCAGAGCCATAACACGCTCGATTCCATTTGTAAACCGTTCCATTGTGCAGATTCAGTGCCGACAGTTTTGGAATCTCTCCGCGATTTAAAACCGACATTGAATCTTCTCCTACATTGCTCGAAAACAGGAGATTAAATCTCGATACATTGTCTTTGTAAAGATCCGTAACATCATTGTATATCCAGTCTTTGCCAAATGAAACTCGAGGTTCTTTACTTCGATGCAAGGCCTTGGCATTTCGGGTATCAAAGCTTTGTTGGAATAGGGCAATCCGAGTTTCATTCCACAAACGCTTGCCCATGAGCAACGGCGAATTAGCAGATAACGCCAATACAGGCCCCGCAATCATTTGCGCCCAATTGTATTGCTCCACAAACTCGTCGGGTTCTATTTGTAAATGAACTTGAAAGCTCGTGTTGCAGGCTTCAAAAAGTATGTTTGGATGGTTTTTAATTCATCTTTGCCAATAATGTTCACCTCAAAATCGCCACCACGTTGTTCCCGCATTATATCGTTGAGCGACTCATATCAAATGTTCGGTGTCATGTACTCAAAATGCAGGAAATCTTTCGACAGGGTAGGGGCTATGCCGGTAAGAAGAAATTTTGTATCGTGCCGATCCGCCACTCTTCGGCCTTTTTCAAGAAGTAAGATGAGTTGGTTTTTCAGCCGTTCAAAGCAATTGCCAGTAAACTCAAAGGGATCTAAGTTTATTTCTAAATTAAATCGAGCAATTTCCGTAGTGTAATGTTCCTCGTTAATTTCAGCCAACAATTCCATGCTATTGGTTGCCGGCTTCCAATTTTGGTCTAATAGAACAAGCTCTTGTTTGGCGCCAATGCGAGAAATACCGCTTTAAAAAGCTTATTCTTAAGCATGTACTCAATGGCTTTAAACCTGATTTCGATTAATCTTTTAAAATTCAGATTTGTATAGAACCCAAGTAGTGAGGCGAAAACAGGAAGGTTTATGTTTATAAACCGACTGATTTCAACGAAGCTAATAGGGTTTTATATACAAAAGTCCGCTTTACACCTTTGAAAAGCGATTTTCATCGTAAAAATTACTCGAAAGGGCCCGCCCTGTCTTCGCAATTTTTACTCGAAACTCACTGTCCACAAGCGTTCTGAATTCAAAAGATGAATCGAACTCAGGTTTTAATATCACTTAATAAGTGGCTTGTAAAGTTTCTTTTTTCATTCGAATCCGCAAAGCGGTTTACAGCATGTTCTCCCATTATGCTCTTTTTTGTTGGATGCTAAAATACTAAATTATACCACTTAATGTGTTGATATATAGTCTAATTCCAAGCCTCTGAGCATGATATTAAACGCCTTTAAGTCGCCTGTCTTAAGTTCTTGATAGGTTTTGAGCCGATCGTTTATTTCAAGCACCAACTGATTTTTAACAGCAATTGCCTGAGTTGTAGGTGCGTAATTGCCCATGCCAACCAACGAATTTAAATGAGCAAGCTTGTTGTTTAATTTAATAGGATAATTGATGGGATCTTGAGCACTTTCATTTTGCGTTTGATATAAATCATTTAAAATCGAGTCGAGTTTGGATGAAAGTTCTTGACCAAATTTGTAAGTTTCGTCGGACTCTTCTTTCAAATTGTATTGATTGGAAACCTGCTTTATAGACTGTATCAAATTCCGCATTTCTTCTACACTTCGGTTTGTTTCATCTACCTTTTCATTTACTTCTCGAAGAAAAAGAAATTGATTTTCATAGTCGTATTCGGTTGCTTCCGAATTCATATCCATCTGTAAATCAAAGGAATCAACTTGTTTATCTCCACCACTTTCGAGCGATATGAGATAGGTGCCAGGTGCCGCTCTTGGTCCGCGAACTCCCGCCCACCACAAGATCATATCGTTGGGCTTAAAGGCATCTTCATACATCAAATCCCAGCTTAAGTAGTTTACCCCTTTGTTAAGCTCCAATTTTTTAACGCCTTTATCCTTTTGGTCCACGGTCGACCAAGCTGCTGCCACATCGCCAAATGGATCTGTTACCTCAATTCGAATGGAATCGTAGTCCTTTACTTCGTTCTTCAGCCAAACGGCAAACGACGCTTTTGCTCCACCGGTTAAGGCCGCATTGCTTGTACTTAAAAAGCTGAGGTCCTTTTGAAACAAGGCATTGCCTACGTTTTGCAAGGCACTCAGATCATCTATAATATAAAAACCTCTGCCCTGGGTTGCCACAATGAGGTCGTTCTCTTTTAAAGCCAAGTCGGTTATTGGAACCACCGGCAAATTCAATTGAAAGCTTTGCCAAGACTGTCCTCCATTGACCGATAGGTACATTCCGGCTTCCGTGCCGGCATAAAGCAGGTCTTTACGCGTCAAATCAGCGCGTATGGCACGTGCAAAGTGGTTGTTAGGTAAGCCTACTACAATTTGCGTCCAATGCGCTCCGTAGTCGTCCGATTTGTACAAATAGGGTTTTTTATCACCAAGCTTGTATCGAGTGGCTGCAAAATAGACGGTCGATTTGCTGTGCGGATCTACCTCAATGCAGTTGATTTGGCTGAATTCGGGAAGTTTTTTAGGCGTAATGTTCGTCCAAGTAACTCCGCCATCTTTCGAGATGTTTATCAGACCATCGTCCGACCCAACATACAGCACCCCTTCTTGATGAACCGATTCGACCGCGGCAAATATGGTACAATAGTATTCTACACCCGTGTTATCTTTCGTAATTGGTCCGCCACTTGCATGCATTTTTGAGGTATCGTCGGTGGTTAAATCAGGACTTGAGATATCCCAACTTTCTCCTTCATTATAAGATACATGCAAATGATTACTGGCCGCGTATATCTTGTATTTATTGTGCGGAGAATAGAATACAGGGAAGTTCCATTGGAACCGATACCGCTGTTCGATCGCTCCTTCGCCCATCGGGTTGATTGGCCAAACATTAATGCCCCGATTTTCGTTTGTTTCGTGATTGTAACGGGTAAGGTATCCTCCATAGCTGCCGGCATAAACAACATCGTTGTTTTCTGGATCAATGGCAATGTGTGCGCTTTCTCCCCCAGCGCTGTTTTCCCATCGGCCGGTTAAGTGGTTTATTCGCAGCGTTGAATTATCCTGCTGTGCTCCATATATGCGGTACGGTGAATGATCGTCGGTAGTTACTCGATAGAATTGCCCAGTGGGCTGATTGTAATACGAAGACCAAGCATCTCCACCCGTATAACTTACCTGCCCCCCTCCATCGTCGGCAACAATCATTCGAGCATTGTCGTTCGGATCGATCCATAAATCGTGATGATCTACATGGGGCGTCCGAATGGAGCTAAAGGTCTTGCCTCCATCTTCCGACTTTTCAAACTGAACATTCGTAGTATAAATCACATCCGGATTAACAGGGTCGGCGTAGATTCTCGAAAAGTACCAAGCGCGTTGTCGAATCTTCGCTTCGTGATTTACCCGTACCCAGTTCTTCCCATAGTCGACTGATCGGTATAATCCACCCTTCGTTTTATGCTCTATCATGCTAAAAACCAGTCCCTTTTGAGCTTTTGATGCAGTAACTGTTATCTTGCCAAGTATTCCTTCCGGCAAGCCATTTTCTTTGGTAAATACCGTCCAAGTTGCACCACCATCAATGCTTTTGTGCAAGCTCGATCCAGCTCCGCCACTCGAAAAATCGTACGGCGTTCTGCGCACTTCCCAAAAAGAAGCAAAGAGAATTCTTGGATTGGTTGGATCAAAGGTCACCTCGTTGCATCCGGCTTTATTCGTTGAGTATAAGGCCTTATTCCAAGATTTTCCGCCATCCTCGGTTAGGTACAAGCCTCTTATCTCGCTGTCTTTGAACAAGTTACCCAATACGGCTGCAAATACGCGATTGGGGTTTTGTGGATCTATTGCCAAGCGGGTAATGTGAGCCGATTCAGGCAAACCAAGGTAGGTCCAAGTGTTTCCTGCATCCACGCTTCTCCATATTCCAGTACCCGAAGAAACATTGCCTCTCAAGGTTTCTTCGCCCAAGCCAACATAAATAACGTTGTCGTCGGAAGGAGCTACAGCAATGCTTCCAACACTTCCCCCAAAAAAGCCATCGCTGATGTTTTCCCAAGACGAGCCGCCGTTTACGGTTTTCCAAACCCCGCCACCGGTTGTGCCCATGTAAAACAAGTTTCGATCGCCAACCACACCACAAACGGCTGCACTTCGGCCACCACGGCTCGGACCCAGACTTCGATATTCAAGATTTCTCAGGTAGATAGAATCTACTTGAGAAAAAGAAGGTAATGCCATGATTAACAACAATATAGTTGCAGTATAATATTTTAAAAATCGCATAAAACTTGATATAATTTTTGTATGGGCAAGCCCATAACGTTGTAATAGTCGCCGGTAATGGATGTGATGCCGATCATTCCAATCCATTCCTGAATGCCATACGCACCTGCCTTATCGAAGGGTTTATATTCATCTACGTAGTGGTTAATTTCTGCTGTAGAAAGCGCTTTAAATTCCACCTTGGTCACTTCGCTAAAAATGTTTTGTTTGGTTACGCTTCGCACACATACCCCAGTTATCACCTCATGGCATGTCCCCGACAGCATACCTAACATTGCCTTCGCTTCGGTAGAATCTTTGGGTTTATTTAAAATCTGTTCATTGATAACAACCGTAGTATCTGCAGTAATCACAATTTCATCATCCCTTAAGTTAACAAAGGCATCGGATTTTAACTGAGCAAGGTAGGCTGCTACCTCAGAAACTGGTATGTTTGAATCCACAAATTCATCCGTGGCAATTATTTGGGTTGTAAAATATGGTAATATGTTGGATAACAATGATTTACGCCGCGGAGAAGCAGAACCAAGAATGTATTTATTTCTTTTAAAATTTGGGCTAAACATGTAGATGGGTTCAAATCAAGGGATAATAAAAATTTAAAACAACAAATTTCTATAATTGCAGAACATGAATATAAAGCTCCACAAACCTTTGGTCGTTTTTGATTTAGAAACAACGGGCATCAACGTCTCTCAAGATCGCATCATTGACGTATATTTAATCAAGGTGCAACCTGATGGAGTCGAACAAACGTGGTATAAGCGCCTAAATCCCGGCATGCCCATTCCCGCCGAAACCTCGGCCATACATGGCATTTACGATGCCGACGTAGTTGGTTGCCCTTCATTTAAAGATGTAGCACACGAATTACATCAGTTCATAGGCAATGCAGATTTTGGAGGTTTTAATTCAAATCGATTTGATTTCCCGATGTTGGTAGAAGAATTTTACCGAGCGGGAGTTGACTTTGAAACGGAAAAACGGAAGTTTGTGGATGCTCAACGAATATTCCACTTAAAGGAGCCGCGCAATCTTGCGGCAGCATATCAATTCTATTGCAACGAAACGCTCGAAAACGCTCACAGTGCTGAGGCCGATACCCGTGCTACTTGGGAAATCATCAAATCTCAGCTGGACAAATACACAGATCTTGAGCCAACGGTAGACTTTCTACACAAGTTTAGTGGGCAGGATGAATTTGTAGACTTAGCCGGCAGAATTAAGCGGAACGACAAAGGAGAGCCCTGCATAGCCTTTGGCAAACATCGTGGCAAAACCGTTGCATCAATTTTTAAGAAGGAACCTTCGTACTTCGATTGGATGATGAATGGCGACTTCCCCGAAAACACAAAACGAGTAATAACCCGACTTCGGTTGGAAATGATTAAGCTTGGTTGATATGAATGAATTTAGAATTCTTCCGCTAACCGTAACCGTACAAGAAGTGGTTACCTGGTGTCAGGAGCGGGTTAAGCTCGAACTAAGTTTAGAAAACATTGCGGCCATTGAGAAAGCACACAACTTCCTACACGATAAAATTCATAGATCCACCGAACCCATTTACGGTGTTAACACAGGCTTTGGATCTTTGTGCGATACGGTGATTGATTCGAGTGAATTGCGATCGCTCCAAGAAAACTTACTCAAGTCGCATGCCTGTGGTATGGGCGGCGAGGTACCGGCGGAAATTGTTCGTATCATGTTGGTATTAAAGGCTTTATCCTTAAGTAAAGGGCATTCAGGTGTACAGCTCCAAACCGTTAAAAAACTGCTCGGATTTTACAACAGTGATGTACTTCCCGTAGTGTACGAGCAGGGTTCTTTAGGTGCTTCGGGCGACTTAGCACCACTGGCTCATTTAGCATTGCCACTTATTGGGGTTGGCGAAGTGTATGCAAAGCATCAAAAACAGTCGGCGGCATATTTGTTGGATCCAGACTACGCCTTGCAGGCAAAAGAAGGCCTTGCCTTAATTAACGGTACCCAGTTTATGAGCGCCTACGGCGCGTATTGCACCGAGATGGGCATGCGTTTGCTTACATTGGCAAATCACATTGCCGCTATGAGCGCAGAAGCCTTCGATTGCAGGATCGAACCCTTTATGCCTCAAAGTCATCAAATAAGAAACCAGCTTGGCCAAAAAGAGGTTGCGGCCTCTATGTATTCGCTTTTAGCCGGAAGTGAAATGCAGGGCAAGCCTAAGAAACATGTTCAAGACCCATACAGCTTTCGGTGCATTCCGCAAGTTCATGGGGCAAGCTTGGATGTATTAAAGCAGGTGGAACGAATCATAGCAAATGAGATCAACGCGGTAACCGACAATCCCAATATTTTTCCAGACGATGATTTGATTATTTCTGCGGGAAATTTTCACGGTCAAGTGTTGGCCATCCACCTTGATTATTTGGCAATAGGATTGGCAGAATTGGCGAATATTTCTGAGCGTAGAATCTACAAGCTTGTTTCCGGCGAACGAGGTCTTCCAGCCTTCCTAACCCCTAATCCAGGATTAAATTCTGGTTTTATGATTGCGCAATATACTGCAGCAAGTATTGTTAGTCAGAACAAGCAGCTGTGTACGCCAGCATCGGTCGATAGCATTGTAAGCAGCAACGGTCAAGAAGACCATGTGAGCATGGGGGCAAACGCGGCAACAAAGTGTTTAAGTGTATTAAACAACACTATATCAGTGCTTTCTATTGAAATGTTAACAGCTGCGCAAGCCTACGAAATGCGCAGACCGCTCAAAGGAAACCCAGAAGTTGAGCAGATGTTTGCAACAATTAGAGAACAGGTTGCGTTCATTCAAAAAGATGTTTATCTGCGAGATGAGATGGTTAAGTCCGCTTCCATTCTTGCAAAAATGTTGCGGCAATAAATCGAGGGATAAATTAAAGTTCTCAGCTGGGAAACGTACACTTACCTAATGAGATACGTTTATTCCGATGGGCTGCAAGAATTACGTCGCGAAGGAGTAATTCGAATTATGGAATAAGGCTAATTACGTTGTCGACCCTTTTCCTTAGAATTATCCGGCTTTGTTTCGATGATTTCCTTTGACTTGATTCGATCTTCTTTCGAAACTCCAGAAAGTACTTCTACGTTTATCCCATCCGATAAGCCCAGCTTAACCGATCTGCGTTCGAACGCTTGTTCCGAAATTTCCACTTCTACAAAGGTTTCTTTTCCTTCAAAAATCAACAAACCTTCCGAAATGGCTAAAACATTGTCTTTTCGTTGCAAGACCACGTCTGCATTGGCGCTGTAATTTGCCCGGATATATGCTTTAGTCTCGTTTTTAATAACCGCCTTTATTTCAAATTGTATGGCACCTTGATCTTCAACACCCTTTGGAGAAATGTAGCTAAGTATGGCTTTAATCTGCTCATTTTCAAGCGCCCCAAGTGTTAGTATCAACTCCATGCCGGGTTTTAATTTTCCAACTTCCGATTCGTCTACCCTTCCTTCAAAGATCATTTCCTTCATATCGGCAACAAAGGCTATGGTAGTGCCGGCGTTAAAGTTGTTGGCTTCAATTACCGAGTTGCCTACCTCAACCGGAACGTCGAGAACCGTACCTGAAACCGTTGATTTGATTAAATTAGAGGTACTTCCCGTTCTGGAAGAAACGCCATCGCGGGTAATCTTTAGGTTGTCGTTTGCAGAACTGTATTCCTCTTGGGCATTTTCTAGAGATATGGTGTACGATTGCATTTCTTGAGGCGAAACAACTCCTTGATCGAACAGGGGTTTGTTTCTATTGTAATCGTTTTTTGCCCGACTCAATTCGATTCGTGCGCGGTTTACTCTGCTTTCGGCATTATTTAAGCTGGTCATATTCGGAATTACTCGAATCTTCGCAATCAAATCACCCTTGATTACTTGTTGACCCGGCTCAACGAAAAGTTGCTCAATGATGCCGCTTAGTTGCGGCTTGATCTCAATTTCATTCTTAGGCACCACCGAACCAGTTGCTACTGTTTTCTTAATGATATTGGTGGTAAAGGCCGTTTCGGTTGAGTAGCGAATCGGTTTTTCAATTGATTTTTGATACAGATAATACATCGTGTATACAAACAAGGCAACGAAAACGATGACCCCCATAAATTTTAGTGTTCTCTTCATCTATGCCTAATTAAGTAACAAGTCGCAAAAATGGACTTAAATAACGACAGCCCAGTCTGATGACGTAGGCTATCGATTAAGAACAAATATTTCTCTATAAACTTTGTTAAAAAGAGTGGATAAGGCAATGAGTTAGAAAGATTCTGTTGCCCAATAATTTTTGGCCATCTCTTTTGGGTTAATTGCCATTATGGGTGTTCGCTTGGTTCCGTCAATTACCTGTTGTGCAAACGAGCCCAAGAAGAAGTCAAGAACACCCGCTTCTTTTTGAGTCATAATCATAATCAAATCGGCTTTTATTTCTTCCGAATACTGAATGATGTCGCCACCAAAGCGTTCGGGGTACTCACTGTCACTCAACAACTTGGTTACATGACGTACGTTGTTTTTCGTAAGAATTTTTTCAACTTGCATCAAACTGGCTTTCACTCGATTCATGTAAAACTCATCGGTTTCCACTTCCATAATTACGTGAATTTCAGAATTGTACTTTTTAGCCACATGCACGGCCCAATCCACCTTTTGTCGAGACTCTTTGGTTAAATCGATTGGAAGCACGATTTTTTCATAATTCGTCGACGATGGTTGATCTTTAATAATTACCACCGGAACGGTCGTACTCTTCAGAACTCGAAGCGTTGTACTTCCCATAAAATGTTCAATTCCAGTTAAACCATTAAAGCCCATTACAATGCTGTCGCAGGCCATATTATTCGATGCTTCGATTATTTGTGTGTATACCTTTCCTTCTCGTATTAAAGTATTTACAGTAAGCTTTGGATATTTTTTTCGTACTTCTGCTGCTTTTTCATTCAACCTAGTATTGATCGTGTCTAACATTACAGATTTTTCCATGCTTCCACTAAATATGGAACTGAAAAAGCTT
>JBLHHI010000011.1:0-40631 GCA_047614125.1 Bacteroidia bacterium
CATAATCCAATAGGCCCAATAATAGGGTCCGAAGGCCCGATTTATAAAGGCGTATTGTTCGTATTCAACACCCGAATACGCTGCAATGAAAAATTCCGTCATATAGGCCAATCCAACCAGCGAGCCCGTTAACAAAATAACCTTACACATGGCTTCTAAGTGTTCTGAGGTGATGTAATCCGTGAGGTTGAGCACCTTACGTGCAATAACCAAAAGGGTTAATACCATACCAAATCCCGAGAAGATTGCCCCGGCCACAAAATAGGGTGGAAAGATCGTGGTATGCCAACCGGGAATTACCGAGGTGGCAAAGTCCATCGATACAATGGTGTGCACCGAAAGTACCAGCGGTGTCGAAACTCCAGCTAAAATCAATGAAACAATTTCGTATCGGTGCCAGGTTCTTGCCGAACCGTTCCAGCCCATGGCAAAGAATCCATACCAAAATTTACGTGCCTTTGTAGTTGCACGATCTCGTACCGTTGCAATATCTGGTATTAAGCCTAAGTACCAGAATAAAAGTGATACCGAGAAATACGTTGAAATCGCAAATACGTCCCACAACAACGGGGAGTTAAAGTTTACCCACAACGAGCCATATGCGTTTGGAAGTGGCAAAGGCCAGAATCCCAACCATACTCTACCCATGTGAAACAAGGGGAACATGGCCGCACATATAACGGCAAAAATTGTCATGGCTTCCGCACTACGGTTAATCGACATTCGCCACTTTTGTCGGAACAAAAGCAGGATTGCCGAGATTAGCGTTCCCGCGTGACCAATACCTACCCAGAATACAAAGTTGGTGATGTCCCAACCCCACATTACAGATTTATTTACACCCCATGTTCCTATTCCTTCCCAAGTTGTCCAACCAATGGCTATAACAAACACCATGAGCAAGGCAAATGAAATGGAAAAACCCAGCCACCAAAGCTTGGTTGGCTTGCTTTCGATGGGCCGACAAATATCATTACTTACGTCGCTGATCGATTTGTTGCCCGTTACGAGGGGTTTCCTGATTACTGCTTCAAACATCTTCTTCTCTCGATTATTTATGAATGACTATTTTCTGCTTTCACAGCTTCCTTTTTATTTCTGATCTTGGTTAAGTATACCACAGAAGGCGCAGTATCAATCTCTTCCAACATCTTATATGCTCGGTCGTTTTTAAACAACTTAGCAATCTTACTTTCCGGATCGTTGCGATCTCCAAATACAATGGCATTGGATGGACAAGCTTTTGCACAAGCAACCGATACATCTCCATCTTTCATGGTAGTGCTCGCTCGCTTGGCGTTTAACTTAGCCAACTGAATGTTTTGTACACAGAATGAACATTTCTCCATTACTCCACGAGACCGAACTGTAACGTCTGGATTTAACACCATTCGTCCCAACTCGCTGTTGAAATGATAGTCGAACTTGTCGTTCATATTGTACCGGAACCAGTTGAACCGACGTACTTTATATGGGCAGTTGTTTGCACAATACTTAGTACCAATGCAACGGTTGTATGTCATTTGGTTTAAGCCTTCCGAGCTGTGTGTGGTTGCCAATACTGGGCAAACCGTTTCGCACGGGGCATGATCACAGTGCTGACACATTACCGCTTGATGCACTACCGATACATTATCGTAGTGTGCGTAATGGTTGGTTGTGTTGTTCTCATCTAAGCCGGCGATTTCTGTTTCTTTGGTAACGTATTCGCCTTTTTCCTTGCTTCTACCTCCAAACAATGGAACTGTAATATCTTGAGATTCACTTACTTCAAAGGCATAATACCGATCAATTCTGATCCAATGCATTTCGCGTCTTCGTCGAACTTCATCTCGTCCAACAACAGGTACGTTGTTTTCGATGCTGCAACTTACAATGCACGAACCACAGCCGGTACAGGCATTCATGTCAATGGCCATTCCCCAGTGGTGACCTTTCGAGTAGTCTACTTCATCCCATAAAGAAACAATGTGTGGTGGATGCTCGTTGCGAACGTTGTTGTTTTCTTTATACTCGCCTAAGGTTGCTTCACGCATGTAATCTCTACCTTCAATGGTATGATGTGTTTGTGTTTGAGCAAACTCGTAGGTTTCATTTAATTTCTCAATAGTAACGCCTTGTATGCACGTTTCTCCATTTGCCGCCATCAGTGGATAGGCATTCTTACCTAGATTCACCAAGTCGTTTTCAGCACTGGTAACAACGGTTCTACCATATCCAAGGGCGATACCCAAGGTGTTTTTAGCTTGTCCTGGTTGGATGAAGACTGGAAGATCTACACTGCCGTTGGCCGCTTTAACGCTAATGAATGCACCATTTTCTAAATCATTTGCCTCCGCATCCGATTTCGAAATCAAGACATAGTTATCGTAGGTAACCTTGGTTACCGGATCCGGCATTTCGTGTGCCCATGGATTGAAAGAGTTGCTTCCATCCTTAACACCTACTTTTTGGTACAAGGCAACTTCAAGTCCGTTTTTCGATTTGGTTAATCCCGCAATAGCACTAGCGGTGTTACCGGTAAACGCAGGAGCCGAAGGGCTCGACATTAAATCCAAGAAACCGTCGTGAATGACCTTTTCTGAATTACCTCCTTTTGAAGAGATAAAGTCGTTAACCCAAGCATAGCTTGCTTGATTTTCTGTATTTTCTGCCAGTTTAACACCCGACCAAAGTAGTAAGGATTCGGCGGCGGCTCTGGTATTGAACACCTTAGATATAACGGGTTGAGCTGTGGTGTAATACCCTTCAATAGGCTCAAACACATCCCAGCTTTCTAAACCGTGATTATCGGGTGCATTTATGTTTGCTTTAGCGGCAGATTCATCCAAAACCGATGTGGTGGATATTACCTTCGTTTTGGCCAGTGCTGCAGCGAGTTTTGCTCCTTTCGAATAGGAATAAACCGGGTTGGTATTTACAAAGATTACCGCTCCCACTCTTCCAGAATTCAAATCAGAAACAAAGCCGTCAAAAGCAACTTCGTCGTACGAAGAAATATTGGATGCATTGGTGATATCTATGGTTTCGTCGTAATTGCCAAGTAAGGCGTTTATCGAGTTTACAATGCTTTGTTCGTTTGCGTTGTTCGATCCACTAATTACCAGCGAAGCACCTCGCGAATCCCACAAATCGTTTGCTACGGTTGCTAAGTTGTTGCCGGGAAGTTCAAAAACTTCGATGGTTTCATCTATACCCAAGCCCATCTTACCTCGCAACAGGTTATACAAGTTTGCTAACAGTACCCCGTGTTTTGAATTGGCCATTGGGAAACGCGCATCCGCATTGGTGCCGGTCATGGTCATATTGCCTTCAATCTGATAATGCTTACTCATGGTAGGATTATCAGGTGTTGGAATTCGATTCTTGCTGTAATCAGCCGCAAATCGAACGGGCGAAATCCAAGTTCCTAAGAAATCAGCTCCAAAGCTTACAACCACTTTCGCTTTATCGAATCGGTAGTTTGGAACACATTTCTTACCAAAAGAAGCGCCGTTTGCATTGCGAATTCCGCTGTATGAAATGGGATCGTATACTACCTGTGACGCATTTGCATTAGCTGCTAAAAAGGCGTCGATCGACTTTTGCAAGATTGGACTTGAAACTGTTCGTGTTACCACTTTAATGGATTTACCAGCAGCGCCGGTTAAAATCTTAGCAACGGCTCCGTCTACTTTTTCCCAACCTTCTTCATCCGATCCTTCAATTCGAGGATTTGGCATGCGGTTGGTGTCGTACAAGGAAAGAATGTTGGCTTGACCCAATGCGCATAAGGCGCCTTGACTCAAGAAACTTTCTGCATTTCCATCCAACTTAATTGGGCGGCCTTCGCGAACCTTAGCAATTACTGGAAAACCTTCGTTGTACACACCACTGCTCGTGGCGTAGTACAAGGCATTGCCAGGAGTTACGTTTTCTGGTTTGTCTAAATACGGAATGGCATACTTAATAGGCGCCTTATTACAAGCTGCCAATGCCACCGCACTTACACTAAAACCAAAGAATTTTAAAAAGTCTCGGCGATTTGAACTAAGTCCATCGCCATCCGAAAGAATCTCTTCCATTGGCAAGCCCTCAGAGAACTCGCTGTTAACAACCGGGCTTACGCTCAGGTCGTTTCCAACTTCGGCTACGTCTCTCCAGTATTTATTAGAATTTCCCATTTATTTCAGTGAAATTTAATTTCCGTTTTTATTAATAATGACATTTCGAACATTCCAAACCACCGTTTTGTGCAACGGTAACATAATGTTCGCCCTTCTCTTTCATTTCTTTATGTACGTCTTCGTAGTAGGCGTTGTTTTCAACATCGATGCCTCGTTGACGGTGACAGTTAATACACCAGCTCATTTGAAGCGTGGCAAACTGTTCTACTTTTTCCATTTCTTGAATCTGACCGTGACAAGTCTGACACTCAACCTTACCAACCGTAACGTGTTGCGAGTGATTGAAATACGCCAAATCCGGCAAGTTGTGAATTCGAACCCACTTCAAAGGTTTTTTATCCAATGTTGGATCGTAGGTGGATGTTTCTGGATCAAAGCCAACGGCAGCATAGAGCTTCGCTAGTTCCGGCGAAACTTGCCCATCGTACTTATCCCGAAGTTGCGCACCTTTATGACAGTTCATACACGTATTTGCGCTGGGTATGCTGGCTTGTTTGCTAATGCTCGCTGTAGAGTGGCAGTATTGGCAATCGATTTGCATCTTACCTGCGTGCAAGCTGTGATCATAGGCAATGGGCTGATCGGGCGAATATCCTTGTTGAACGCCAACCTCCCACATTCCATAATTATAGCCCCAGCCTCCAAGAACAACCATTAAGAAACCACTTACAATAAGGGTAACAATCGTTGGATTCCATTTGGAAGTAACGGGTTTAATTTTTCGTTCAAACCACGACGGCTCAACCGCTTCCGGGTTGCGATCCCGCAGCATGGCCGAAACGTTGCGCATTACGCCAAAAAGGAGCAAGGCGATTAATAGCAGCACCACCGCTAAAATTATAAGTGCGACAAAAGTTGAATTGTTATAAAAACTTCCAGACATTTATTCCTGTTTATTAATCAATTACCAAAGTTTCTTGAAAAAGTAAATCCTTTTAAATCAAGTAATTATGAGTTAAAATGAAGATTATTTTACATTCTCACAAACGCGGCAAATATAAATTGTAAAGCGCGCCTATGCCTTTTGAAATATTCACAATTTGCAATTTAGAAGTTGTCTAAATAAAGCCACCCAACTGCACGTAGCTTGTTGCATTCTTTGCCTTCTGAGCCCTGCAATTTACATGATCCACTAACATTTACCTTTACCCGTTGATAACTCGAGAATATCTCATAAACCAAACAAAGGGATGTGTAAAAGTATTGGTATTGAGACTTGAGTATTGAGTATTGAGATATGAGTATCAAGACTGTCGGTTTCTTGTTTCTGGTTTCCACCTACGCTTCTCTGCGGCGGACGGGTCTGGTTTGTTGGGTGGTTAATGATGAATTGATTATGGCAAAAGGCATTAATCCAATCACAACATCTTTCTGCTCCAGAGGAGCCACACCTCATCAGAATGGTTAATGGTTCCGCCTTCAGCCAGCGGCTTACAGTGGACACGTCTCGTTTCGGGTTTATGGCCAGATATTGTGCCTGAGATTGAAATTGAGATTGAGTTTGGCCTTGATATCTAGACGAGGACTACCGATTGGTAGATTTTTTTAAACTTAAACTTAGACTTAGACTTAGACTTAAACTTAACTCGCGTCGTACGCCTTGATTATTTCTTTAACCAACCGATGACGAACAACATCAGTAGTGTCTAAGAAAACCACCTCTATACCTTTTACGTTTCCAAGAATATTAATGGCTTTTTGCAAGCCCGATTGTTGATTTCTGGGCAAGTCGATTTGGCTTAAATCTCCCGTAATTATCACCTTAGCATTGGGGCCCATTCGTGTTAAAAACATTTTGAGCTGCGTATCCGTTGCATTTTGTGCTTCATCTAAAATCACATAACAATTGTCGAGCGTTCTTCCACGCATAAAGGCCAACGGAATAATCTCAATCGTCTCATTTTCAATGAACTTGAGGTATTTGTCGTTTGGAATCATGTCCTTCAACGCATCGTATAAGGGCTTAACATAGGGATCTATTTTCTCTTTCAAATCACCCGGCAAAAAGCCAAGGCTCTCCCCTGCTTCAACCGCAGGTCTGGCCAAAATTATTTTTCGTACTTCCTTATCCTTTAACGCCTTTACCGCAATGGCCACTGCCGTATAGGTCTTACCAGTACCAGCAGGACCAACGGCCATAACTACATCGTGTTTAAGGCTGGCTTCTACCAATTCCTTTTGATTGGCTGTTCTTGCTCGAACCATTTTACCCTTTGGGCCATGCACCAAAACATCGCTTAAGTTTAGTGTGTTTCGTTTCGGAATGGTGCCTTGCTCAGCACCTTGCAGCATTTCACCAACGTCGGCAGCATTTAAACTTGCATGCGCTTCCAACTGTTGCAAAATGGCCAAAATGGCCGCCTTAAATTCAACCAAATCTTCGGCTGAACCACTGCCTTTAATTTCATTTCCTCGAGCCGAAAGTTTTAACTTAGGGTATGAATTTTTAAGCAAGGTAAAATTGCTGTTGTCGTTGCCAAAAAAACGTGTTGGACTTACGTTTTCAATGAGAATTGTTACTTCCGTCAAATGCGCTCTTTTATTAAGTTGGTTCTAAATCTTTGTGTTAATTTCGTTTTCAAATTTAACCGCTTTCATTTAAATTGAATCTAGTAACTTTATCCACCGATTTCGGAGAGACCTCTCATCATTTAGCATCGGCAAAAGGGCAGTTATACCGCTCATTTCCAGGTGTTCAAGTGGTAGACATCAATCATTCGATTTCGGCGTGCGACATCAACGAGGCCTCTTTTATATTGGACTATGTGTACGAAGACTTTCCGGATGGAACGATTCATATATTAGGTGTGGATGCTTTACACCGGCTAGAACATGCGGGTCTTTTGGTTATGAAGATGGCCGAACAGTTCTTTATTGGGTACAATCATGGCTTACTTCCGCTCATTGATCCAAACGCCTCGAGAAGTTATTATTTGTTGGATGGTTTTCTTGGTAACCATTTCGATTGGGTGAAACTTGCGGCTATTTCCGCTGTTAAAGTGATCCTGCAAAATTCTTTGTCGGACTTCACATGCGATTTATCCGAGGTATATACCAAAGGGCAGATTCAACCCGTTGTTTTTAATGATATGTTGCAGGGACAAGTGGTATACATTGGGCAAAGAGGACTGGCGCATACCAACATCCAACAAAATGAATTTGAAACGTTTTTGGGAAAGGCCAAACCATTGATTCATCTAACTCGACACGAAACCGTTACGAAAATATGCACGCATCTTCTTACTTTAAAGAAGGCCGAATTGGGATGTTTCTTTAATAAACGAGGGTATTTATGTGCTGGTTTTTATCAGGACGACACCCGTGCCTTGTTGGCGTTCCGATATGGAACGCCCGTTCGAATAGAAAAACTCCACACATAATCGGAATATGATTGTACGTCTAGTTAAAATGAACATGAAAGCAGAAGACGCCGCCAATTTTGAGGCATACTTTGTTTCAAGACATTCGTTAATAGCCAGCTTTCCCGGTTGTAATCGTGTTGAATTGTTAAAGACTAAAGCGTGTAATTCTATCGGCATCATTTACTTTACCCGAAGCATATGGATGAATGAAGGAAGCTTAGAAGCCTATCGAAATTCTGGGGTGTTTAAAGAGACTTGGACCCAGGTAAAACAATGGTTTAATGAAAAAGCGGAAGCTTGGACCACAGAAATTGTTGAAGGGAATGATTGAAATTTGATGGAAAGATTTAATATTGTTTGATTGTAGCATGTATAAAAAGCAAATGAAAATAATGAAGTGGATAGCCGTAGGAATGATCTTGTGTTTTTCGGCGGGCCAAAGTGCTTTTGCACAAGCTGACCGAATCATCCAAGCAATGGAAGATGGCAACTTCAAACGTGCCCTTAAATTAGCCGAAGATGCCGAAGAAGACTCGGATCTTAGGAAGGATCCAGAGATCTATTTTTTAAAGGCAGAAGTTATTTTGGAGTTGATGAAAGACAAATTCTACCACTCTAAGAACCCAGAGTCCTTAAAAATTGGTTTTAAGGCCTTGGAAAAAGGTAAGCAAAAAAACGATGGCAGCATTTTTTCATCCTACAACAAGGTGGTTGACGAATATGTAATCCTGAACAACGAAGAGGCTTATTCTTCTTACAAAATCAATAAATATCTTAAAGCCGCCTCCATTTATGAGAAAAGCTACGAGCTCAACCAAAATCCAACTTCGTATTTTTGGGTTGGAAAGTGCACCATCATTGCCGGAGATACATCCATTGGGGAGACCTATTATAAGGAAACTATGAATTATTGCCGCACGCTTTCAGACAGCGGTGATAAACCAAACCCAGAATTTGTAGAAATCTACATTCATTTTGCCGACAAATACTGGGTAAAACAAGACTTTGATTCGGCCAACCTTTATTTGATAAGCGGTCGCGCTATTTTTGGTGGAAATCCGAGGTTGGATTATTACCAGCGAGAAATTGCCATCCAACAAATTAAAGCATTGCCTCCATCGAGCTTAATGATGGAAAAAGTGCGAAATGCCCTTTTCATATTTCCTACGGATACCTTCTTCATAAAAAAGGAGAATGCGTTGGTATTATTCATGCTCCGAAATAATTTGAGCAATAAAGATTCTGCCAGCTTTGACACTATGTTAAATAGATTTGTTCGCGAAAAGCTCGTTCGAAGTAACTCGGAGTTTTTAAAAGCGTATCTAGAGGCCGACCAATTTCTTGATACCAAGGCCGAAAACGTTATATGGAAACTGGTTGCTTATTACGGCAAGTACGATCATGAAGAAGCATCCAACTTTTTAGCCGATCGCTACATTCGGCAAACTGCGGCTACCCTAGATCCAAAAGATATACGAGCACGTTATTTAGTAATTATTGATTTTGCTGCAAAATCTAAATCACTGTCTCTTGCCAATCAAATCTTGGAACATGCCGTAACTATATACGGTGAAAATGTCGAATTCTCTGGATTGAGATCCTCTTTGGTTTCTTCATTTTCTGACAAAACCCTCAATACCAACGACCAAGGAGCTTTGTATAATTTAATGCTAGCGAATAAGAAAGATTTAAAGAAGGAAGACGAGCCGTTCGAAAAAATAGCCTATGCCTACATCGATGCCTTGATTAAGGATCGAGAATACATAAAGGCGAAAGCAGTGGTAAATCGACACTTTAAAGCACAACCCGACAATCCGGTGTGGAATAGAAAGCTTATTTTCATTGCAAAAGAAGACTTCTATCACAATTATTATATGACCAAGGTTCGAGAAGAAGAAGTAGCGGGTATGAGAATCCCTGGCTTTGAATGGAATGGTTCAACTTCTGGATGCGAAGCCGGATCCACCAACCCCGAAATCAATCAAAAAGTTGAAAATAGAATCAACTATTTCCGTCGCCAAGCAGGAGTTCCTACGATTTATCTGGATCCCGAATTAAACGGTTGGTGTCAAGAAGCAGCCTTGATTTTCGAAACGAACAAGAAAATCAACCACGAACTCACTCCAAAATGGTCGTGTTATACAGATGCCGGCGCACAAGCTGCCAAGTATTCGTTGCTTACAGAAGGAGCGCACACTACAGTGGCCGTTACTTCATTTTTTGCCGACAATCGGAACCCAAGTGTTGGAAACCGCAGGTGGTTGCTCTACCCCAATGGCAAGGCTTTGGGGCATGGTTCAACCACAAATTATTGTGCCATTTGGGCACTCGACGACAGCGGAAACGTAGATACGAACAAATATAAAGATCAGTTTGTTGCTTGGCCACCCGAAGGATACGTACCGAAAATGATGGCTTTTAACTTTTGGTCATTTTCGTTGGATCAGGATTTAACTGATGCAACGGTTTCGATGACCGAAAACTCTAAGATTATCTCAACCAAAATAATGGAAAGCTACAAAGGGTATGGGCTTCCCACACTCGTTTGGCAACCCGGCATCGACCTGTCCGAGATTAAGGAGGATCGAGTCTTTCACATTGCTGTAACCCTAATAAATGGTCGCCGCTACGATTACGATGTCCGAATTATGGACTTTGATCCGGTTGGTTACTAGTTTCATCTTTTATTGTCATTTTTTTACTGCCGAGGCAACGAAAACAAGGTATGTAGTATCTTTGAATTAATGAGCATTTGGTTATGTACTTTTTTCGCAAACGTTGTAACTAAGTTTTTCATTAAGCCAAATACCCATGTCTTGAATCGATTTTTAGTCATAATATCCTTATTTCTGTTCACCCTTCCTGGGTTTGCTCAAAACGGCTTAGTTCAAAACAAGGGTCAATGGAATCCTACCATTTCATATCGAAAAACCGTCGATGGTGGCATCGTTTATCTTAAATCAAATTCCATTTCCGTGCTCCAATACAACCCGGAACAATGGGCCAATTTGGTAGAACACGGACATCAAGCTGCTTCCTTAAAGAAGTTCTTATCCAGCAAAAAAAACAAAGTCAATTTTCATCACTTTGAACTAAGTTTTCCAAATTGCAATACTGATTCAAGGCCGGAAGGACTTGGGGTAAGCGACCACTACCTTAATTATTTTCTAGGCAATGATCGATCTACTTGGACCCATAACGTACGTGAATTTAATGAGGTGGTTTACAAGAATTTATATCCCAACATCGATCTAATTGTACACGGCTCCACATCCGGATTTAAATACGATTTTGTGCTGCATCCCGGAGCTCGAATGAGTGATGTTAAAATTAAATACAACCACATTGATGGCATTAAACTTATTGACAATCAGCTTGTTATAAAAACCAGCTTGGGCTCAATCATTGAGCAAATTCCAGTCAGCTATTTTGTTGTTGGAGATTCATTGCACCCAGTTGAGGTTCAATACATTCTAGAGAATGGAATTATATCCTTTCAAAGTTCCAACATTAACATCGTAAAAACAGACCTGGTGATTGACCCAGAATTGGTGTTTGCAACGTATGCAGGCAACTCGGTCGACAATTTTGGATTTACTGCAACGTACGACTCCGCAGGACACCTTTATTCCGGTGGTATTGCAACGGCACCGGATTTCGATTTCGACTCCACCGGCAGATATCCAACTACCCTTGGTGCCTTCAATCAAATATACAACGGCGGTGCCGAGCTTGACGATTACACCTTTCCCTGCGACATTACCTTGAATAAATATTCCGTGGACGGTTCCGCATTAATTTATGCCACATTTTTGGGCGGAAGCAGCAATGAATTCCCACACAGCATTGTGGTAAACAAAGACAACGAACTCATCGTTTTTGGCACAACGTTTTCCAATAATTTTCCAACTTCATCCGATGCCTTCCAATTGTATAATAAAGGAGAGAGCGATATCATCGTTACACGGTTTAAAGATGATTGTTCAGATATCATTGGCTCTACCTATGTTGGAGGCTGGAATGCGGACGGATTAAATCAAGATGGGGTTCTGAAGTTCTTTTATGCCGATGATTTTCGTGGAGAAGTAATTGTTGATGGCAACGGTATAATCTATGTCGCGAGTTCAACTCAGTCGGACGACTTTCCAATTGTTGGTGGCTTTCAATCTAAAATCGGTGGTGTACAGGATGGCGTTATCTTAGTATTTCAACCCGAGTTAAACGAGCTCATCTGGTCGAGCTATCTAGGAGGCAGCAATGGCGATGCCTTGTATTCGGTCGACATCGATAATCGCGGCTTATTGTACCTTTCCGGAGGTACCCGAAGTGTTGATTTACCAAAATCGGATGCCGGGATTGGAACCGGTTTTAATGGAGGAAACTGTGATGGCTTTGTTGCCATTGTAGATCCAGTTTTAAAGACTCTGAAAAAAACAGGTTATTGGGGCACTTCAAGTTATGATCAAATTTTTTCGCTTGAAATTGATTTAGAAAACAAGATTTATGTTGTAGGACAGAGCGCTGGCAAAATGCCGGTTTCGAGCAATGTGTATAGCAATGCGGGGAGCGGTCAGTTCATTTCTAAATTCGATGAAAATTTAGATGGTGCAGAATTCTCAACCGTTTTTGGGTCGGGAAGAGGCAACCCCGATATCACCATAAATGCCTTTTTAGTAGATGAGTGTAGAAAGATTTTTGTTTCGGGATGGGGTGGTACAACCAGCTTTAAGTCGTTCAGCTCTACCAATGGTTTACCAGTCACTAAAGATGCCTATTTAAGTGAAACCGATGGAAGCGACTTCTATCTTCTTGTTTTGAGCAAACAAGCAAAGGAGCTCTTATACGCCACCTATTTTGGTGGAACTCGAACCGACGACCATGTAGATGGAGGTACCAGTCGATTTGATGAAAAAGGGGTAATTTATCAATCGGTATGTGCCAGTTGTCCTAAAAAATCTGGCGAACATGCAATCAGCGATTTCCCAACCACAAAAGGAGCTTTTGCCGAAAAGAATGTGAGCCCACGTTGCAGCAATGCCGCTTTTAAGATCGCCTTTGGAAACTTGAATCGTCCACCCCAATTGACCGATACTTTGTTTACGATGGTGGCCTTCGACACTTTGCAATTCACCTACAACATTACCGATCCAGATGAAGACAGTTTGTTTGTAACGCTAACCCCAGATCCCTCCCTCCGGTTAAATAACAAGCTGATCAACTTCTCATCAAAATCAAAATCGCTTGCAACATGGAGCGGTAATATAATCCTAACCACACTTTGCGAGGATGTGGGAGATACCTTAACCATTGGAGTATATGCAATCGATAAAGGCTGCCCATCCATTTTAGACAGTACAGCCACCATTCGAGTGGTTGTTACTCCGCCACCGGTATTGGAGCCACCGCCAACACTTTGTTTAAACTTTACTTCAGAAAGTTCTTTAACCATTTTTTGGGAGGCCATAGCAACATCGAAGTATTACGGAAATACAAAGTTGTTTCGAATTAATCCCAATGGAAGTGAAGAACTTATTTACACCACATCCAACAGTGGAGCTGGCAGCTTTGCGGACCTTGGTCTGAATTTACCAAAGTTCAATGAATACATTTACTATATCGTTGTAACCAACATCTGTGATAAAGATGGACCTCCCTCTTATCGGGTTTCAACAACTCGCGAATTCGAATTCCCAGTTAAAGGTTCTTACGTGATAACCGCCACCGTAACTGATGGACAAGACGTACAAGTGGTTTGGACTTCAACGGATGAGGATGATTTTGGCAGATACAACGTTTATAGAAAAAAGAATTACGGCAAAGGAGATTTTGAGTATTATGCCAGTACCTATAACAGAACGGACACAACTTTTATTGATAAAAATGTTGATGTAGATGAAACCTCTTACTGCTACAACATAACGGTTAGCGACAACTGCGGGCATGTTAGCAAAGCAAGTAATTATGGATGCACGATTGTTTTAGAAGGTCAAACATCTCCATTTGAGCACCGCCTTTTCTGGAACGAATATGTGCAATGGGAAAATGATGTTGAACGGTACGACCTATCCAGAAGCGTTGACACCGGTAGCTTGCGATTCATTGAGACCTTTGAGCCATCCAACCGATATCACAAAGACACCTTATTTGATTATGATTGGGGCGGGTACTGGTATCGAGTGCGTGCGTTTGAGAACCCGGGCACTTTTAATGCCATTAGCCAAAGCAATAGAATTTATTTAATACAGCCGCCCCTATTACATGTTCCCAATGCCTTTACGCCCAATGGTGATGGACTAAATGAAATATGGGGAATTGTACCTGTGTTTGTTAAGGAATACCAATTACAGGTTTTTGATCGATGGGGAGGAAAGGTATTTGACACGGATAATAAAAAGCAAAGCTGGGATGGTTTTGTAAAGAATGTTCAGACATCGAATTCGGTCTACGTATACTACATTCGATTTACCGGATGGGATCATTCCATCCACTACCGCAAGGGTACCGTAACCATTCTAAAGTAGTACCTTAAACTTGCAATTTCTGCACTTTTACAAGCAAAGTACTTTGAAGTAATAAAATTAAATTTGCAAGATTCACGCTTATTTGTATATTTTTGCAACTATATAAACCAAAGACCACTACCCTATGGCTCTTAACTACTTGAGATTAATTACCAGTAAAAACTTGCCTCGTTCGGTCATTTTAACCATTGACGTCTTAGTTACAAGCGCTTCCTTTTTGTTTTCTTTTGTTGTAATCAAGCAACTTAATGGAATTCACATTGCCCCTTCATCAATCATTATTCCATACTTCTTAAGCATAGGGTTTCGATCGCTTGCAATCTTAACCACAAAGTCGTACAAGGGAATTATCAAATACACAAGTACCCAAGATGCCATTCGAATTTTCCTTGCCATTTTTGCCAGTTCGGTGGCAATATTTTGTGTAAACGCATTATTTTATCTGATTTATGGCTACCAGCTCATGCTTAAATCTGTGGTTGTCATGGATTTCTTCATTAGCCTGGTTTCACTCACATCTTTGCGCTTGGGATATAAGATTTTATATCGATACTCTGTTCAATCTAAATATGTAAAGCGCTATAATACAGTTATTTACGGTGCTGGACAAACTGGCGTGATAGCTAAGCGATCTATTGAGGCAGACATGAGTTCTGAACTAAAAGTGGTGGCATTTTTAGACGACGATCGCAAAATGTCGGGTAAGATGGCCGAAGGAGTTGCCATTTATAATTTCAACAAGAAGTTTGAATACGTAATTGAGAAATTCAAACCTAAAGAGCTGATTATTGCCATCCCATATTTAGCGGGTTATAAGAAACGAAAAGTAATTGAGTTGGGACTACAGCACAACTTAGTAATAAAAAATGTTCCACCAATCGATAAATGGATTAACGGAGAATTTTCATTTCGCGAAATTAAGAGTGTAAATATTGAGGATTTATTAGGAAGAGAACCCATCAAGATTAATAATACAAACATCTTTCAATCTTTAAAAGGTTGTACAATTTTAATTACGGGGGCTGCGGGTTCGATTGGGAGCGAAATAGCTGCTCAGTGTATACAGTACGAACCAAAAAAAATTATTTTATTAGATCAGGCTGAAACCCCCATTTATGAACTGGGCTACCGACTTAATTCTGATTTGACTGAAATGGTTGTTGGTGACGTATCGAATAGAAGCAGGATGGAGCGAGTGTTTAAGACCTTTGCCCCCGACATTGTTTTCCATGCAGCCGCATACAAACACGTTCCATTAATGGAAGACAATCCCTATGAAGCCATCACTACTAATGTATTTGGAACTAAGATAGTGGCCGATTTATCCGCGCTGCACGGCGTTAATAAGTTTGTTTTCGTTTCGACAGATAAGGCCGTTAATCCAACCAACATTATGGGTGCTTCCAAACGAATGGCGGAAATATACGTGCAGTCATTGAACACAAAGCTTTCTTACACCAGCGATCATCACACGAAGTTTATCACTACTCGATTTGGTAATGTTTTGGGATCGAATGGATCTGTAATTCCTCGATTTAAACAACAAATAGAATCTGGGGGTCCAATAACGGTTACACACTCTGAAATAACTCGTTTTTTCATGACCATTCCAGAAGCTTGTCAACTTGTTTTGGAAGCAGGTTCTATGGGTGAAGGAGGTGAAATTTACATCTTTGATATGGGTGAATCCGTGCGGATTGTTGACTTAGCTAAAAAAATGATTCAACTTTCAGGGTTCCAAGAGGGAAAAGACATCGATATCGTTTACACGGGTTTACGACCTGGAGAAAAGCTAACCGAAGAGCTTTTAAATGATAATGAGAACACCATCGGCACGCATCATCCAAAAATTATGATTGCCAAGGTTCGAGAATATGACCGGAAAGATGTTGAAGAAATTATTGAAATATTGTATTCCAACAAGGATAAACTAACCAATCGGCTTATTGTAGCCACAATGAAACAAATGGTACCGGAATATGTAAGCAATAATTCAATTTATGAAGAATTGGATAATAAGAAGTTTACCGCTAAACAGTCTTCCTTCTAAACCTTTCATTGCTTGTGTTATGACATTAAAACCAAGTTAGAAACCATGTTGCGTAAAGCGCGACATTATCATGATGAAGAGCGAATTGGCGAGCTCGAAGAACTAATTCTGCCCTATCTCCAAGCAGATTATCATCAAGTTAGCGGATTCAATCATCCAACACTTCTCATTTACACGCAAGATCAACCTACACTTCCAATGCCTGCAACATGGGGTCTGGTGCCTTCATGGGTTAAATCGGAGGAACAAAAAAAGCAAATCTGGAACAAGACGCTAAACGCCCGGGGAGAAACAATATTTGAAAAGGCCGCATTTAAATCATCTGCTCGAAACAAGCGATGCGTTTTACATATTGATGGCTTTTACGAGCATTTCCACAAACAAGGAAAAACGTATCCATACTACATCGCTCCAGCTAACAAGTCAACACTTGGAGTTGCAGCTTTGAGTGCTACTTGGTTTGATGCCGCAGCTAACCAAGAGATCTCAACCTTTAGCATTGTAACCACTAAAGGCAATCGATTGATGTCTGGCATACATAACAATCCCCAGTTATCAGAAGCTCGAATGCCTGCCTTTTTACTTGCGGGGCAGGAAGATCTCTGGCTCAAGTCAATGACTGATCCTACAAGTACCGCGGAAATACTTGAGCAAATTAAGCCCTATCCGAACGACGCACTAGTTGCGCACACCGTTCGTAAAATTAGAGGAAAAAATTCCTTATACAATGATCCACGAGCCGCAGAACCATATGAATATCTTGAACTTTCTGAGCAGGATGATCAATATTCATTGTTTTAACTTGAGTTCGAATAATATCTGCGAGCTCAGGTTTATTGCACAATTACCTTATGAACCTCTACTTGGCCATTGAATCTTTCTATTTTTAAATAATATAAGCCAGTGTTGTTTAAATGAATGGTAGGCATATTTTCACCTTCGCTTGATACGTGAACTCGTTTTTCGAGGTAATCAAACAACATAATATTTGCCGGAACTACACCATTTCTACCAACAATGGTAAACCAACCGTCCGATGGGTTTGGGAAGACTGTGAAATCTGAATTGAGAGGTGCTACGGCCTCAATAGCATCCTTTTCCTGGCATCCGGGCACTTCACAACCATGTTCGTCAACTTTAAATAGAATGGCTTGCTGCACGCCCCCAGGAAAGCTGTCGCTTGGATGACTTCGATACTCACCAGAAAGGATGTAACCTCCTGATCTTAATTGGGTTGATCCAACTATATGTGTAAACTCACTGCCATTGTTATACGGTTTATCAATGTGTTTACTATACTTCCTAAACCACTCGTATCGGCCATTTGAATCTAATTTCAATAAGTACCCATATTCAGAGCCCAAATTCACCATCAAAATAGGTAGTACCAGCAAGTGCAATGCCTCCATCGTTGGTATTAATCATACGGTTGTGTTCGTTTTGGTGCAAATTTTCAAATGACAGTTGATAACGCAATTCTTCATCCAAATTCCATCGATTTACGATTTGACCTGTGGGGTTAAATTCAACGAATAAGGTTGATACCTCCCGATTGAACAAAACGACATCCCTCACTTCATCAGGCTTCATATACGGCTTGTAAAAGGTATTGAGATATGTTGCAATGTAATTACCGTTGGCAAGAGGTGCAACTACCACATTCAACCCACAAAAGGTGTCATTGACGAAGTCAAGCCTCCAAACTTCCTTTCCGTTACTATCTACCTTAATAATGATCGGGTCACGCATTTTAACTTCGTAACCAGCTCTAGCTTCACTAACGAGTAAATACCCCATATCTTCAGCCCTCAATATTTGCAATGGATATAAGTTACAACCACCGTAATTTTTAAATTTACTGCAGCTAAACGTCCTACTCGACAAAGAGTCTAAAGAAGAATCCAGCTTAAGAAAAAACCATACACCTTTTTACTAACTCGATCTGTTTGATATATCCCACAAATAGCTACGTCATCAAAAGAATGATCCACTGCATATGGGCGTGTAATGTAGCCAAAGCGTATTGAACGAAATTTGCTAACAGAAAAGTCCCGGTCTAGCTTCATAATCAGCGAAGTTTGATTTGAAACGCTATCTCCAAAAAAGCCAGCAACAAATCCTTCATTTTTAGAGAATTGTAGACATTCTGAACTCATTATTGATGTGAATTCAGAATTCATATGATTTATCGTATCAAACCGTATTCTCTCGGCAAAGGACTCATGATGTCCAACTAAGATGCGATGTTTACCCGCGTCTTCAGGATTCCAAGATTTAATGCCTAGCCCAACCGAAATCATCGAATCTCCGCCTTGCTCAACCACACCCAGGGCCCTCCAACTTTCTGAATAAAGCCGGTTGGTTTGCCCAAAAGCATGAGCTTGAAGGCAAAGAATAGAAAACATGAATGTTTAGAAACGTTTCAAAATAAATGCCTTACCTTATGATTAATATTTTATCAACTTCAACTATTTCACCTTCTTGGAACAAAACCAAATGATAAACGCCCTCGGAAAGGTGTTCTGCATTATAAACAAGCGTATTCTCATTTTTGTTTATTCTTACATCTGCAATGTGTTGTCCAAATGAATTGTAAATTTCAATATTTCCTAAAGCTGTGTTGACTTCAATATTAAGGTTCTTTGTAACTGGATTAAAGTAAAATTTATTAAAAAAAAGCGGTCTTAAATTTTCATTCAAGACAGCTTCCATACATCTTTTACCACGATTTTAATCAAATATTCGCATGCACTAGGGTCATGTCTTTAATGCGTTGCTCGGCCAATTTAGTTGCTGCAGCTTGTGTATGAAGACCTTCAGAATCAGACAAATCGTAGATTCTCGTTAGTGTGTCGTAAATCATCTCCGTATCGCCTATTGCATTGTCGCGATTATAACCTGTCCATTCTGAATAAACATTGATTAATCCTCCCGCGTTTATTAAGAAGTCGGGGGCGTACAATATCCCTTTTTGTTTTAACATGGGCCCGTGAATTTCCTCGTTTTCCAGTTGATTATTTGCCGCACCAGCAATAATGGCGCATTTCAAATTATTGATCGACTCTGAATTAACAACGGCACCTAAGGCACATGGGGCAAATATTTCAGCATCTGTGTTGTAGATTTCATCGCCATTTACAACGATGGCTCCAAAACGAGTTGATGCTTCTTTTAATGAAGCTTCATGAATATCAGAAACATAGAACTTTGCTCCTTCTTTATGCAAATACTCCAACAAATGCATTCCAACCTTACCAACACCCATTACGGCAATTTTCTTTCCGCCTAAATTATCGCTTCCAAAAATGCGTTTTGCCGAAGCCTTTATACCAACGTATACACCATACGCAGTTACTGGAGAAGGATCACCTCCACCACCGCGGCTAACGGGTAAACCAACAACATTTTTGGTTTCCATGGCAACGTATTCCATGTCTCTAGTGGTTGTACCAACATCTTCTGCGGTAATATATTTGCCAGCTAGATTGTTAACAAACCTGCCAAATCTTCGCATCAAAGCTTCCGATTTTTGTGTTTTAGCATCACCAATTATCACGGCCTTAGCTCCACCCAAATTAAGTCCACTTATTGAGGCTTTGTAGGTCATACCACGACTTAATCGAAGTACGTCGTTCATGGCTTCCGACTCGTTGTGATAGTTCCACATCCTCGTTCCGCCTAAACCCGGCCCGAGTACCGTATTGTGCACCGCAATGATTGCCTTTAAGCCCGTACTGTTATCATTACAGACTAAGATTTGTTCATGATTGTGAGCACTTAAACTTTCGAACAGGTTCGTACTCAATTGATTATTTATTTCTGAAACTTCAATCATTATTCCCTATTTAAATGTATAATTTGTGGCTTAAATTTGCTGTCGCAAAAGTAATTTTTTTTAATCAATTATTGTAGTTCTTGAAACCCCTGTTTTATTTAAACAAATTCTTTTATAAGTACCGTGTATATTTGGGGTTTGGCATTTTATTCATCATTCTTTCCAACGTATTTGCCATCTTACTTGCCCCCATTGTTCGCACGGCCATCGACGCCATGATCGACAATTTGAAGGTTTATTCAATGCTTTCATTTTCTTCGATCAACGTTTTTAGCAAGCTCTCAATTTTGGCCTTGTTTTTTGGAGGGCTTATTCTTGCTAGTGCTATAATTAAGGGCATCTTCATGTATTTTATGAGACAAACCATCATTGTTATGTCGCGCTATATTGAATATGATTTAAAGAATGAAATTTTCGCACATTATCAAAAACTGGGTTCTGAGTTTTACGGCAAAAATTACACCGGTGATTTAATGAATCGCATTAGTGAAGATGTGAGCCAGGTACGCATGTATTTAGGCCCGGCAGTGATGTATACCATCAACATGATCTTTCTATTTATCTTGGTTATATCGGTGATGATATCCATCAACCCAACCATTACATTTTTCGTTTTACTGCCTCTGCCGTTTCTATCCATTTCGATCTATTATGTAAGCGACATCATAAATAAACGCAGTACCGTGTTGCAAGTAAAGCTATCGCAGCTAACAACCTATGTACAAGAAGCCTTTTCGGGCATACGAATTATAAAAGCCTTTGCCGCGGAGAAGGATTTTGAACATGCGTTTGAAACACAAAGCAACGAATACAAACATTTGTATATGAGGCTCGTACAAGTAAATGCGCTCTTCTTTCCATTAACCATGATGTTGGTTGGCTTAAGTGTGATTATCACCGTATTTCTGGGAGGAAAGCAAGTGATTGCGGGAACCTTCACGTATGGGAACATCGCAGAATACGTAATTTACGTGAACATGCTTACTTGGCCAGTGGCTTCTTTGGGTTGGGTTACCAGCATCATTCAACGCGCCTCGGCTTCGCAGCAACGCATTAATGACTTTTTGATGGAGGCCCCTGAACCCACAGCTGGAAATGCAATACATTCATTTGAATCGGAGCTTGTCTTTAACGAAGTAACCTTCCAATATCCAACGGGCAAAAAGCCTGCGGTGAACAATGTTTCATTTTCCATTAAAAAAGGAAGTACCATTGGGATCATTGGCACAACTGGAAGTGGCAAATCTACGCTTGCGTCGCTTTTGCTCAGGATGAATAAGCCAACATCGGGTTCCATACACATGGATGGTTTGAGCATTGACGCATACAATTTGAACAACTACAGAAGCCGTTGGGGCTATGTTCCACAAGACATTTTTTTATTTTCAGACAGCATTCAGGAGAATATAATCTTTGGTTTAAGCGGAACCGAAGATGCTGATTTGCAGCATGCTATTCAGGAATCGGCAGAAATGGCCGACGTTTGGAAAGACATAGAAGACTTCCCCAAAGGCTTAGAAACCATACTTGGAGAACGAGGCATTACCCTTAGTGGCGGCCAAAAGCAGCGCGTTGCAATTGCCCGGGCAATCATTCGAAGACCGGACATCCTGCTTTTTGATGACGCCCTTTCGGCCGTTGACACCGTTACGGAACGCAGCATCAAACAAAACTTAGCAGGTTTGAGTGGCAACCAAACAACCATCATGATATCACATCGAGTATCTACCATAGAAGATGCTGACTACATTTTGGTAATGGATGAAGGAAATCTTATTGAGCAGGGCAGCAAGGCTGACCTACTAAAACAAAAGGGTTTATTTTATGCCATGGTGGAATCTCAGAAAAGCCATGAAAGTGAAACAACGAAGCTGGTGAATTGATTTTATGTATGGAAGGCACAACGCTTCATCCAACTTATGCTCATTCTTTTTGTTTGTGAATGACAAGAATAATCGTTTTTTTTGATGAAGTTATACATATAACGGTTAATAGGATGTGAGATGCAGGACAATCAAGACAACAGAGAGGTATTTTCGAAGCGCGTACGAGCAGGCAAGAGAACGTATTTTTTCGATGTAAAAACTACGAAAGGTAACGACTATTATATTACCATTACGGAAAGTAAAAAGCGGTTTGAAGATGGCAATTATGTAAAACATAAGATTTTCTTGTACAAAGAAGATTTCAACAAGTTTATGGATGCTTTTGCAGAAACGGTAAATCACGTTAAATCGGAGCTAATGCCGGAGTACGACTATGAAGAATTCCAACGTTCATCGGATGATGAAGATTCAGAATAATTTATCCAACAATCAGTTTATGTCTCAATAACTTTCATGTCGTCAACAAAGTATTACTTTATTTTTGGTATCGCCGCCGGCCTGGTTTCTGTGGTTTTGGAATATCTACTTTTTTCAGGATATCTCGGCTATGATAAGTCGTTTGGTGTAATTCTCGGAAAGTTTTGTGGATTGCTAATTTCCATGATTTTTGCAATCATAGTCATCAAAAAGATGAATGGCCGAATTAGCTTTTTGAGAACCACTTTTACCGGAATAATCTTGGCGCTTATATGCTCATCCGTTTCGGCCATCGGTTTCTTATACATGCAAAACAGCAACCCCGCTTTTTTTGAGGAAGCAAAAATCTACCACCTGCAAGAGTGGAAAGATCATTATGCAGACCAACCCGATGAATTGAAAAAAGAGGCGGAAATAAGCAGTCAGATCGATCAAAAATTCACGCTAAAGTTTCATACTATTTTTGATTTGGGTGGATTCATGGTTTTTGGCGTTCTCTTTTCAACGCTCTTAGCCGCCTTTTTTGCAGACAGGACAAGCTTAAGCGGCTAAACATCAAACAATTACCACTATGACAGAGATAAAAAGCGATGCGCTAATTATTCGCAAATCCGTTTCAGAGGTTTTCAATTATCTGTGCGATTTAAGGAATCATGAAGCACTGATGCCCCCGGATGTCTTGAATTTTAAAGCCAGTCACGATCTAGCTTCGATTTCGTTAAAAGGATTGGGCAGCTTCAATATAGAAAAGCAAAACGTGGTCAAAAACTCAAATCTTATTCTCCAACCACAAGGAAAACTTCCCTTCGATTTTAACATCGAATGGAAGCTCGAAGACCGAGGGGAAACCACTATGGTTGTTGGACAAGTAAACGCCAAATTAAACATGTTTATTAAAATGGTAGCAGAACCGAAGCTACGTAGCTTTGTTGATTGCCAAGTGCAACAGCTTAAAATTCAAATGGAGGGCGATTCAAAAAACGCATAATGATTAAGGCATTTCGATACATTTGGGCAGTTTACTTCCTACTTCTGTTCATTGTATTCTTTATCCTTTTTTATCCTTTTTTCTTAATTACACTTTCGAGAAGAAAATGGTATCCCATTGCTCACAAACTTCGGGCCTTGTGGGGATACATCATAATGTATTTGAGTGGACTGTGGCCAAGCACCACCTTCGAACAACCCTTAGCCAAAAAGAAAACCTACATTTTCATTGCCAACCATTTCAGCTATCTTGACATATTAAGTCTCAATGTACAATTGGGTTCGTATTTCCGATTTATGGCTAAAAAAGAACTCGCACAAATACCGTTGTTTGGCATATTCTTTCGAACCATCGATATAAGTGTTGATCGCAAAAACGTACGTGAATCGGTTAAAGCTTTTAACTATGCCAATGCAGCCCTTCGAGCCGGCGACAGCCTGGGTATTTTCCCGGAAGGCAGAATTGGTAATTCCGTTCCGGACATGACTCCCTTTAAGCAAGGTGCCTTCAAAATGGCGGTAGAAAATCAGATACCCATTGTTCCCGTTGTAATCATCGACAATTGGAAGCGATTGCCCGATGGTGGTCTCGAAAACGGTGGAACACCCGGTAGAATGCGAATGGTTGTTCTTAAACCCATTGAAACAATGAATCATACGGCAGCTGACATTCCAATGCTTATGAAAGAAAGTAGAAGCTTGATCCAAGAGACTTTCAACAAACACAATCACAGAAATTCGAAGTAGGACCAAAAGATTATTCGAATTGCAGATGTGCCAACGTATTTTCTCATTAAAATTAACTTGATTTGAACATTATTTAAAGAATATGGAAGAGCACGTAATTGATCAACTGGCACATCTGGCCCGACTTTCATTTACCATGGAAGAAAAAGCAGCAATTCAAGGTGATTTAGAACGCATATTGTCTTTTTGCGAACAGTTAAACCAAGTAGATACAGTTGGCGTGGAACCCCTTGTTTATATAAACACGCATGGAATTGGATTGAGAGAAGATGTGGTGACGTCTAAGCTGGATAAAAAACGAGCGCTCAAAAATGCACCTAAATCAGATTCAGACTATTTTCGAGTGCCAAAAGTGGTTAATAAGTAAGGTTGAATATTGCCATCGGTTAAAATTATGAAGGTATACACCAAAAAAGGAGATCTGGGCACTACGTCTTTGTTGGGGTCCGAAAAAGTGGATAAAGATGATCTTCGTATTGAAGCGTACGGCACGGTAGATGAGCTCAATTCTGTGATGGGTTGGATCAGCACGTTCAAATTAAATGCCGAACTTCATAAACAAGTTTTCATCATCCAAAACACCTTATTTAATGTTGGAAGTGTGCTGGCCGCTACTTCAAAAGCCTTAGAAAAGTTTGCAATGAATCATGTTTCACAAACGGAGATACACCAACTTGAGTCTTGGATCGATGAACAGACCAACAACTTGCCTGCATTAAAGTCATTTATCTTACCCGGAGGATCTGCTGAAAATGCAGCATGTCATCTTGCTCGAACGGTGTGTAGAAGAGCAGAACGGCGAGTGGTTAGCTTACAAAAGCTCACAAAAACCTACCCGTTGGAAGTGATGTATCTAAACCGTTTGTCGGATTACCTTTTTACCCTAGCGCGCACCACTTCTAAGCTCACAAAGAGCAAAGAGGTTATTTGGTCGAGCTGATTGATTGTGGTTTTTACCTTTTTTGAGATTTTAGATATTCTTGATACCTTGCTTCTTCCAATGCTTTTTTCTGTTCGGCAGTAGTAGCCTGTGAACTGCCTACTCCAGCTGATGGAGCCCCCGATTTACCAGCCCGTTTGTACTGCTGCAATTCTGACATCAACATTTGTGCAGTTCTAAAATCAGGCGAAATAATCAAGGCCTTTTGCAAAAACGCTGCTCCAGTATTTAAATCATTGGCGTTAAAGTAGATTTGTGCTCTGAGCAAGTTTGCCGCCGCCTTAATATCAACCAGTTGTGTGCCTGTATTTGCATCGGGAAATTCAACTCGAGCGGTTGAAGAATCGGCCAAAATCTGATCCAATCGTTTCACCAAGGCATTTTGATTTCCTGAATTGGATTCTGCAATGGCCATCTTGTACAAATACCGAACGTCTTTAGTTCGCTTATAAAGCTTTGAAAAGTTAATAATCGACTGATCCCACTCCCCTTTCATTCCTTGAGCCTCTGCAATCAATTCTCGCAATCCATCGTTATCTGGTTGATCTTTCAACATCGCCAAACCCATTGGCAATCCAGTATTGAACAAACCTCCTTTTAAGTACATCCGAATCAAAGAATCTTTATAAGATACTTGGCTCGAATCGTACATCAATATGCCGTTAAGCGCAACCACTGCGGTTTGGTTATCCTCCATTTTTAAAGCACGCTCGTACAGATCTTCATAATGCTTTGACCAGTTGGTATTAGATTCAGTTTGGTTTGAATTGCATGCTGTAAAAAGTACGCTCAATAACAAAGCCGGAACAATATAAATATACTTCATTTTGTTTTTTTTTTGCAAAAATAGAATAAATAAATACTCGGCCATCGTATCCAACAAATCTGATGAAAAACTTTTTTTTTATAAGTTATCAACATATATTTGTGGGTCTTTGGACTACTAATACTACACTACACATACTTATTTTACCTTCGATGAAAAGAAAACTATTCAGTTTATTCACGTTTTTAATCTTGTCGCAACTCCTTTACGGTCAGTGCGGTTCTATATATATAACGGTGGATAAAACCGCGCAATGCGCTCCTGGAATTGTGAAATTTGTGGCGCACAATGTTCCTGAAAATTCTAATCTTTTGTGGAATTTAGGCAAAGGATTTACAAGTAATACCGACACCGTTTATGAGTTTTTTCTAAACGCCGCAGTAGTAGATGTTGATTTAAACATCACTTTTTCGAACAGTAAAACATGTTCTATTTCTCGAAAGGCAATGACCACAATTTTTGCCAAACCATCTGTTTCTTACCACGTTTCCAGAACCAAACTTTGTCAGGGTCCAGATACCGCAACCTTTATTAACACCACTCCGAATACCAAAGAAATTAGTTGGATTGTTGATGGAACCAACTATTCGACAGCTGGCAACAATCTCGTTCATCAATTCAAAACCATTGGGAGCAAAGAAATTGCCATGATCGTAACAGACTCTTTTGGCTGTAAAGCCATCGAAGAGTTTAAAGACGTGTTGGTAATCCATCCAAAAGTAGACATCGGTATTTCCGGCGATGATATAAGCGGATGTATTACTAAGAATATCAACTACACATCAAGCATCAACAGCTTCGGGGAAAACATTACTCAATACGATTGGACTTTCCCAGGAGGACATATTACCAAATATCAAGGATTAAATCCTCCAAAAATTACGTACAAACAGCCCGGCAATTTCGATGTCGGATTAAAGCTCCTAACCTCCAACGGCTGTACACATGAAGTAGTACGCGAAGCCTACGTTACGCTGGGTGATTCAACGGAATTGAAAATAGATTTTTCGGACACCTTAGTATGTTTTGGAAACACCGTAACCATAAAGACGGATTCAATAAACAATGGGTATTTAAACTTTCAAATTGAAGGCACTCCGTTGATCGATACTTTATCCAACAACAAATTTATACTCACCTACGACCAAATTGGCACCTATGATGTTAGTTTATTATACAATAACAACGGATGCTCTTCGTACTTAAGTGTACCCGATGCCATTCGAGTTAAAAAGGTTATTGCCGAATTTAACAGTGACGACAATTTCCATTGTCATTTACCACATGTAACGCATTTAGACAATGTTAGCACCAATTCAGACAATGGGACATTAGCTTATCAATGGAATTACTATGATCAATCAGATACATTGGCATCTACCTCAAATTTAGAAAACGACAGCTTCGTTTCGAATGATTGGGGTGTTTTTCATGTTGAACTCATAGCAAAGGACGCATTTGGATGTGCCGATACAATGATTAGATCGAATTTCATTCGAGTGGATAAAATTAGACCACAATATCGCAGCTACGAGCGCATAGGTTGTGTTGATCAAGAAATCACACTCGAGTCAACCACGCCTCGCAGTTCCTACCTATCACCCGATTTTTTCTATTGGTATATTTATGATTTAGATGACAGTACAGTGTACAATGAAGGCTCTGGACATTCTATTAAACAAAGTTTTTCCAAAGAAGGCTTTTACGATGTAAGAATGGTTGCCTATAACACAATTGGTTGTAGAGATACCGCTTTTAACAAAGACTTTATTGAAATAATCAAACCAGAAATTGGCTTTAGCATCCTGAACAAAAATTCATGTGGTGGAGATTTCATAACCATTAACACCACCACGACGCCAACACATGCAAAGTTCACTTTTGGTTTTGACGTATTAGATTCTTTTGGCAATGTTGTCTCATCCTTAGATTCTGAAACAGCACGAACCCGGAGATTTGAATATCGAATACCTGGATCGCATGATTTACGCTATCGACACGACCTCAATGGAGGTTGTAGGGACACTTCAGATTTGACTGATGCCTTTTTCGTTAATGCAATTCAAGGTTCAATTTCTCTTTCAAACACTAACGGTTGTTTACCTTTAAACATCACCACCAAATTTGACACTATATTAAACTACCACAAAGGCAGTCCATCCGAAATAATAAATTTTCAATGGTCATCTTCTCCTGCAACTGGAGTGATTTTTGATGACCCAAATTCAGCAAATCCTGCAATCACTTTTACAGAGCCTAATGAATACATCATTTCTCTTCGAGCCCGTAACTCTAGGGGGTGCGTAACCAAAATAAATTCTGAAATAGTTAATGCAGGAGTGGATGCCGAAATAACTTGTTTAACGAATTCGATTTGCGCAGGCAAGAACGTGACCTACCTACGCCATCTAAACCTGCTTCCAAACTCATCTAAATGGGTGATTAGCGGAGACGGGAAATTCAACTATACCGAATCAGGCGATACGCTGTTTCTAACACCTCTAGACAACGGCAAATACACGGTAAATCTTATTGCCGAAAAGTTTAATACTTGCTTTGACACCGCAACTAAAGACATCGAATCTATTGTAGTGGTGAGCAATTTCGAATTGGAAAATGAAGATTTATTCTGTGCCCCTGCCTATGCTCAGTTTAAAGCAAATTGTCAAAATGCAGATACCCTAATCTGGGATTTTGGCGATGGATCCAACTTTAAAACAACCGATACCAGTGTGGCCAACATTTATCTGAACAATACTGGAAAATCAATTGGACATACAATCTCACTAATTGCCGCTAACAACTTTGGTTGCTCAGATACGCTCATCAAACAAAACTTGGTTAAAATTATTGGCCCCGTTCCTCGTTTTGAAGTTAACAACCAAAAAGGTTGTGAAATGCTGGGTGTTGGATTTGTTGACAGAAGCGAAGGCGTTTACTCATACTTGATGAATTTTAACGATGGGTCGGCCTTAGATTCTCTTGGCATTGGAACGCACTATTACAGCATTAGCAACGGACTAGACAGCCAAAGCTTCATTCCTTCGTTAATGGCTACCGATAGTCTAGGATGTTCGGCCGTTTATGTTTCTGAAGATACCATTCTTGTTAAAAAATCGCCGAAGATTAGCATTAATCTGAACACTGACAATACCTGTGTACCATACAATATAAAGCTGCAAGCAAACACTGCTCAAGGAAGCAAGTGGAGCTGGATTCTAGATGGTGACGAAAAAGGGGTTGGGTCTAATTTGAATCTTGATATTACCATTCCTGGTCAACACCTGTTAGGTTTGCGAGTAGATAATAACCTAGGGTGTAACCTCACCAAAGCATTTGATTTTGTAACCTATGAACGGCCTAGTGCACGTTTGGATTTTTTCACCCCACCTTGTCTAACAGATTCAGTAAAATTCAATTTAATTGAAACTTCGCCTGAAAAAACTATAGAAAGAGTTTGGTTTCTAAATGGGACTTTGATTACCACCGGTCCAAGCAAGTTGATCCAAGTTTTTGCAGCGGAGGGTTTGAAATACATTTCAGTAGAAATAAAAGACACCAACGGATGTAAAGCTGCAGTAATCGACAGCATTCAAGTTAATAACCCCTTGTTTAATTATACTCCAGCCATCGACTTCACATCAATAAATGCAGAAAATGACATTGAAATTTACTGGAGCCCAACAGATGCTGCTGGTTTGAGTCATATGAGTGTTTACCACAACGATGTTGATGTTATTTATAATGCCAACCTAAACTCAGCACTAAATACCGTTTACAACTTCCCAGATTTAAGCCAAAACAATTGTTTTACCATGACTCACACCAATATTTGTGGAACCAGTTCTGACATTAGCAATACCCATTGCCCAATGGTCTTAACCGTGCAAAAAGCTGGCTTGTTCGAGTTAAAAATTGACTGGACGGCCTACACTGGGTGGGATGAGATTGACTACTTTCAATTGTGCAAATCAGACAATGGAATTGATTATTATGAAATTCAGCGGTTTCCTAACAACGTTTTAAGTTATGTAGACACTTCTCTTTGTGATCAAACGTATGGTTACTATGTGCGTGCGTATTACAAAGATTTTGCTTCAAACTCAAATATGGGCTTCGAAGCTCCTTTGCATAAGAATTACACCCTGTCGACTAATGTTGAAATTGCAACGGTTCAAAACAACAACCACATTTTGATTCGTTGGAATGACGTTGAATTTGAGAAAGATTTGCAATATGCTTTGCGCAGATACAACTCAGGAAATGGAACAATGGATTTTGAAGCCATTACCTCAGACACTTCTTACACAGACCTTGGAGTGGACGTTCAAAAAGGAAATTATGTTTACACTGTTAACACTATTGATCATTGCTTAATAACGAATCCAAATGGAAGAAAAGGCAAGCCCATTCTTTTAACGGGTGAATATCTTGAAATGAAGAGCTATTTAACTTGGACTGAATACGAAGATTGGTACGATGGAGTTAAATATTACCGCATTGAATTGTTAACAGAAAGTGGCTTTGAAACCATTGCAACCTTAGATGGCAACATCAGCAGTTTTGTTGACACAGAGTTTCATGCAGAATTGCAAAGTAAGTATTGCTACCGCATTATTGCAGTATCGCACAACAACCTTCAAAGTTTATCAAACGAAATATGCATTTATGGCATATCAAACTTACTCATCCCAACTGCTTTCTCGCCAAACGGTGATGGAATTAATGCGAGTTTTAAACCGTTCATGCAGTTTATGAACGTTGAAGATTTGGGAAACTATGAAACTTTCGAGTTTAAAGTCTACAACCGATGGGGCGAGTTGCTATTCATAACCAATAATGTAAACGAAGGATGGGATGGAACTTGGTTTTCAAAACCATCACCAATTGGTGCCTATATGTACACAGTTCGTGCCAAGGGATTGGACGATAAGTTGTTCATTCAAAAGGGAATAGTTAACCTACTTCGATAAAGAATTATCACTCAAAAAAAATTAAAGCCAATGTCTCTTAGATGTTGGCTTTTTTTTGTGATTGTGTGCACCGTGAATTATGTTTGCACGAAATCTGAAACGATGTTTGAAAATCTTAGTGAAAAATTAGAAAAAGCCTTCCAAACCCTAAAAGGTCAAGGGAAGATATCCGAAATAAACATCGCGGAAACCGTTAAAGAAATCAGGCGAGCGCTGATTGATGCCGACGTTAACTACAAGATTGCCAAAGATTTTACCACCAGCGTTAGAGATAAGGCCATTGGCCAAAACGTTTTAACCAGCGTTTCGCCTGGACAGTTGATGACGAAGATTGTGCACGATGAGTTGGTTGGACTCATTGGTGGCGAAACAGCCGAGGTAAATTTACAAGGAAGCCCCGCCGTTGTTCTTATTGCAGGCTTACAAGGTTCAGGTAAAACCACTTTTTCCGGCAAGTTCTCTAAGCTCATTAAAAGTAAAGGTAAAAACCCTTTGTTGGTTGCCGGCGATGTATACAGACCCGCCGCCATAGACCAGCTCAAGGTTTTGGGAGAGCAAGTAGGCGTTGAAGTTTACGCCGAATTGGAAAATAAAAACCCCGTCGACATTGCTCAAAACGCAATAAAACACGCACGCGCTCACAATTTTGATGTTGTTATCATCGATACCGCCGGTAGATTGAGTGTGGATGAGGTGATGATGAAGGAAATCAGCTCCGTAAAATCTGCAGTTAATCCAAATGAAATCTTATTCGTTGTGGATTCGATGACAGGTCAAGATGCCGTAAACACAGCTAAGGCCTTTAACGATGTGCTAGACTTTAGTGGGGTTGTTCTTACCAAATTGGATGGCGATACACGAGGTGGAGCGGCCTTAACGATAAAAAGCGTTGTTAATAAACCAATTAAATACATAAGCAACGGTGAAAAAATGGATGCTATATCTGTTTTTCATCCCGATCGGATGGCCAATCGAATCTTGGGCATGGGCGATATCGTTTCGCTGGTAGAACGTGCTCAAGACAATTACGACAAAGACGAAGCTGATAAACTACAACGTAAGATTCGCAAGAATCAGTTCAACTTCAATGATTTTTTGAGTCAGTTGGAGCAAATCAAAAAAATGGGTAACCTCAAAGATTTGATGGGCATGATTCCAGGTGTTGGCAAAGCCATGAAAGACGTCGACATTTCGGATGACGCCTTTGTTGGTGTGGAATCAATCATAAAATCGATGACCACTAAAGAACGTGAAAATCCCGAATTAATTGATGGATCAAGGCGAAAAAGAATTGCCAGCGGGAGCGGCAACACCATTACCGAGGTAAATAAGTTGATGAAGCAATTTGAAGAAATGCGTAAGATGATGCGATCGTTCAACAAGATGAAACCCGGAACTCGCATGGGTAAGATGCCCAATTTGCGCAGATAAGATCTTTTCGCATCAAATACCTTTTTATGCCACAATCAAAGCAGTCGTTCCCGTAAATTTTTACAAAATGGTTAACTTAGTGGGTTATTAGTACTTTAACGTGAATTCTAGATTTCTCAACGTTTTACAACCCCTTTTACTATCTGCCTTCGTTTGGCTGATGTGGGTTCCATTGGCGGCATCGCAAGACATCTTGTATGAGGTAGAATTTAACTCGGCTCAACGTACTACGTGGACCAACTCGGTGCTAAAAGGAAATGCTGCATACGACACCTTTTCGAACTGCCCCATTAAATACACTCCCCTCGCCCCCATTGATAAAAATTGCTTGTTTTTCGAGGTATATTCTGCAGGCGAAAAAGAAGCTTCGAATGGAGATGGATTGGTTGAAAGCTCGATGATTATGAGCCCACAGCTAAATGTCCTTTTTAAAAACCAGACTTGGGTTCAGTTCGATTATCAGTTTATTAAGCTCAGAAGTCCAGTTGTTTCTTTACTCGTTTCCACCGATACTGGAAAAACTTGGAAGAGAATATGGCGAGATAGTTTGGGTTCCATGACGCCTGCCACTCCCAAGATTCGCATAGACCAAACCTTAAGCCTTGGCAGTAGTAGCATCTCCTTCCGACTGCACTGGCAAACAACAGACACCAACCTGCATCAAGGCTACGTATTCTTCGACAACTTTATGATTTACAACGTTTTACCTAAAGATATTGCCGTACGAAATACAATTGGCAACTCGAAAGAGTATTGTAAAACAGGTCAAATCCAACAAAATTACCAAGTAGTTAATAAGGGATATGCTTCCATTGGGCAGCATCGAGTAATTGCCAGTTTGTACAAAAACACCTCCTTGCTGGTAGTGCAAACCGATACCTTCACAAACTTCAATCCTGGAGATTATATATTTAAAAACTTACCTGTACTTTTCGGTTTGAATTCTGGCTTTTACCGTTGGGAAATAAAAGCACTTTCTACCGACGACAACGTCAAAAATGATTCCGTTCATATTTCTTTTTATGTTGGAGATTCTCTTGCTGCTCCAACGGCAATAAATGGTTCTCGCTGTGGATTTGGTTCGGTAGATTTAGCCGCATATGTGAGCAAAGGGAAACTTTCTTGGTTTGAACGGAATGGCACACAACCTCTTGCCGAAGGCACCTTTTTCGAAACGCCATCGCTATCTAAAACCGACACCTTCGAAGTACGAACAACATCCAAAAAAGCTCATTACGTCCACACCGGCCAAGGCCCATACCGATTTAACAGTGCACATAGCGGAGGAGCTTTTGTACGACTAATTGCTAAAAAAGACCTTAGAATTAAACAGCTCGGACAGCACTTTGCCAACGCCGATTCGAGTACGGTTCAAATATTTATTAAAAAAGGGGGCTACCGAGGGTTCGAAAACAAAGCCAGCGCATGGCTCTTAAATTCAAGTAATACCATCGAAACGGATGGTTGGGGTAGCTTCGAAAAACTGGAAGTAAACAATGCATACGCATTAAGTGGCGATACGATTTCTTTCTATATAACCGGTACCGGAAAGAGCCACTACACCTTTAAAAAGGGTGAGGTAAACATTGATAATGAGTCGTTTATATTGAAAAGTGATGTCATTACCGATAAGTCATTTAGTACAGGAAGCATGCTGTTTCCAGGCTATTCTTGGGATGGGTACATAGAGGTGGAAGAACTTTGTTTTTCGGATCCAGCCTTAGTGGAGGCGAAAATCACTTGGGTTCCCGAAGGAAGCTTCTTATTGCCAACTGCCAACTTTATTGGTGAGGTAAACGATGGAACTGCTTCCAATCCAGATCAAGTTGGAAACTTGGGTAAAGCTGCCTACACCGTAATTGCGCCCAGCGGATTTTCATACAGTTCGTACGGCAGCACCTGGAAGGTGGATGATGTAGTGGTTCAAACGCAAACAGGTGCAGTTATTAGCAACAGCTTCTACAACATTGTGCAACCATCGGGAAACAAAGCCATGTACATTACTTTTAATCCGCAGAGCCAATGGACGGATGACCACGTAAGTATTTTGGTTCGAATTAAAGATTTGATAAATACATGCGATACAACAATATTGCGAATTGTGCGAGTAAGTGCGGCACCAAAAGCGGCTTTCTCACTCCAATCTACCCCGTGCTTAAACCAAAATATTTTGTTTACCAATACCACTCAATCTGCTTACAATTGCACATATCAGTGGTCTTTTGACGATGGCTCAACTTCCAGCAAACTCAATCCCACGCATGTTTTCAAAAAAGCAATTACACATGAAATCCGCCTCGTAGCCACTTCCGCTTTAGGAATCAAAGACACCTTTGTTATGCCGCTGAAAATCAATGGTTACGCTGGGTCTTCAATACGAGTAATCCATTCGTGTTTAGGAGTTCCAGCTGAGATTCAAAACACTTCCGAAAACGCGCAATTAGTGGATGCCAAATACCTTTGGTTGTATCAAACCGATACCATACTCGTCACAGCTTCAACACTTCCATTCCAACACGGTTTTGGTACCATTGGGGTTCATAAAATTCGGCTCATTGCTGACCATAAAGGATGTATTGATTCTTCGAGCAAGAACGTTTTTCAATTTGCGAACCCAGTAGCTAAATTTGATTGGCAAGGTGATTGCCAATATGAACAAGGCGACCTGATAAATTCAAGTTCGATTGAAAACAACGACAACATTGGATTTCGCTGGGAAAAAAATGGCCAACTTTTTAGCACGTTGAAAACTCCATTACTCAATCAAAGTACCTTTGGTTGGACCGAAATAAAACTGGTTGCTGTATCGGAGTTTAATTGCAACGACACCTTTGTGCTAAAGAAAGACATCAAACCTGGGGTGTTGGCAAAGTTTGGCGTTGGATTGGCCTGTAGAAACGACTCGACCGTGTTTACAAATAAGACCCTATCCAATACCCATTCCGATGTGAGCTATAGCTGGAACTTTGGTGATCAATCGGAATCGAAAATGAACAGTCCAAAGCACTTTTACAACAACTTAGGCGAGCACATGGTGATGCTGGAGGCCCGCAAAGAAAATGGATGCAGCTCAATAAAAGACTCTACAGTTGTTGTGCGTGTAGACCCGAGCGCCTTCTTTGAAGTGTCGGACGTCTGCGCTGGAGAAGCCGCTGTTTTCATCAATAAAAGCAAGCTGGAGAATAAAATTTTAAACTATTCATGGAGCTTTGGCGATGGAAACCTTTCAACGAACCACTCTCCCACTCACTTGTACAACGATGATGGAACAACCTCATTTTTAGTTTACCTAAAAGTGTTTGTAACCGAATCGTTTTGCAAGGATGAATATTCAAAACACATTACTGTTAACGCCAACCCAAGTTGTTTGTTTTCGGCCAAATCACTTAGCAGCAACCTAAGTTATCAGTTTGCACCGCAAGATTCAAACCTCTCGTCTACTACTTGGTCGTTTCAAGGAGGCGGCAGCTCGTCAGAACGCAATCCAACGCACACCTTTCAACAAAGTGGCTCATATTTGGTTACGCTCTTTGCGCAAAACGAATTGGGTTGTACGTGCGAATCCACCATTAAACTCAATGTTGGATCTGATGCCATTCACCCCGTTTTAAAAAACGGTGTAGTCCTTTATCCTAACCCCAGTTCTCATAGCTTTTACGTTAAAACAACCCAGCCTTATAACCCCCTAAGTGCTGTGAAGGTGTATAATCTACTTGGACAAGAAATTGAAGTAGACGTACACACCAATGGCAGCGAACCACGCTTTGATCTTGAGAATGCGGCACCAGGATTGTATTTTGTAGCATTAACCATTAATAATCAGCTGATTGTGAGTCCGTTGCGCATCGTGGCAAATTAAAATATTACCTTCATATTTCAATCATTCTTTACTGAATTGTTATATTTGATTCAAGATTCAAACATGATAAAAAGTAGTGCAAAAATGAGTAGAAGAATCCAATATTCGGTTTCATCGTTAGCGTTCCTAATGCTCTTCTTAACCCTTTGTACTACTGGCTTTGGTCAAAACTTTTTAATCAACGAAGATTTCAGCTCAGCATCCGACACCACACCTCCAAGCACTTGGGAAAATGTTCATGTAAGCGGAAATGCCAATTTCGACAAGTTCAACTTCAGTTTATCAAGATACAACTTTGCCAAGCCCTTTGAAGGTGGTTATGCGATTTTTGATGCATACAATGGTGGAGGCACCGGTGGAACAGCGGATAACTCGTTGGGAGAAATGGCCGTATTGATAAGCCCGGAAGTAAACACAAACGGTCTTTCCAATTTAAGCCTTACGTTTAACAAAATGCTCTTTTTACAAGCTTCGGTGGGTGTTTACGTTGATGTTACAACCAACGCTGGCGGTACTTGGACCAATGTTTGGAGCCATAGCACACCCATTGTTGATGGCGTGCCAACCGAAATAAAAATCACCTTGGATTCGTATACTGGCCAAAGCAACTTTCAGTTTCGCTTTAGTTGGATTAACTCAAGTACCTTAGATTATCGCGGGTACTTTGCTATTGATCAGGTTCGCTTATTCGAAACGAAGTCGAACGACGTTAAAGTTTCCGAAATTGTAAAGATGTACAACAACTCTTGCCCAAGTGCTGCTCAAAGCTTGGAAGTGGAGATTCAAAATGTTGGACTCAATACGCAAAGTTCCGTTCCAGTAGTGTTAAAAATTGGAAGCACTACCTTATACGATACAATTTATAATTTAAAATCGGGCGAAATTGCATCTGCATTTACCTCGCAAACTTTTAACACCAGTGCAGGCGGAAGTTTTACTTTGACGGCCTTTACACAGCTCAGTTCAGATCAAGTGCCCGACAACGATACGCTAATCTCCGTTCGAGTGGCTTCTCCTTCTGCCAAAAATCCCAATGCAAAAAATGTAATCCAATGCGGCACTGGGTCAGCCTTTTTAATTGCCGATAAAAATTCGGGGGATAGCACCTATTGGTTTGCGTCTGCTTCGGGAGGATTAGACCTGGGTTCGGGTTCTCCTTTTACTACATCGGTTCTAACCAACACCACCACTTTTTACGTCGAAAACGCACGAGTTAGTCAGAATAGTCTTAGCACTGGAGCGGGCTTATACCGTTTTAATACATCCACCAACGGCCCCGGCTCGATGTTTGACATCATAGCCAGCAATGAAGTAATTTTAGATAGTTTAGCTCAGCATTTTGCATACGCCGGTGCATACAAAATGGATGTATATTACCGCATTGGCACCTATGTGGGCAATGTGACCAGTTCTAGTGGTTGGATTCGATTGGATTTGGTTACCGACACCGTGTACTCTGCCGGATATGGCGATTTTGTAACCATCCAACTCAAAAAAGGATTGCGCATTCCTGCCGGATCCACTTATGGTTTTTATGTAGATACCGATGTTCCCAGCATTACTTTTACCAACGGCGCTCTAACGAATACCAATGCCGACATCAAGTTGGTTGGCAGTACTGTTTTGACCGACAATTTTAACGGAGTTCTTACCGGATATCACTGGAATGGAAGTCTGTTTTACCGCAAGTCGTGTTCCACCAATCGGCAAGCAGTAAAGGTTACCGTGAAACCACGGCCAAATGGCACCAAATTTTTAGAAGGTGCAAGTTTCGATGGGCAGTTCCGATCAGGCAGCTTAGGGCATTACGACATTATAGCCGAGACCAAGTCGGTAACTTATGATTTGTCTCCACCCAACCCACATTCTAACGCAGATTATGGCACTAAATGGTACATCACAGGTTTAACCATTGATACCAAAAACGGAACACCTGTTGGTGTTAACGATACCTCTACGGTAGAACCTGGAGCTACCAACGGAAGCTTAACCTACACCGCACCCAGTGGTTGGGCCGACAGCACCATTCGAATTACCATTTCCGTATATGATCCTGCATTGGACTGCGATTCTACCTTGACTCGTTATTTATATATTGCCCCAACACCCGTTGTTGATATTGTTGCATCTTCGGTTTGTAAAGGCGTGCCGTTGCAGTTTAAAACCAATGCAAGCATATCGAAGGGAACGATATCCTATTTGTGGGACTTTGGCGATGGGCAGACTTCACCGTATCAAAACCCGTATCATGAATACAAGAGCCACGGGACCTTTTTGGTTCGGTTAACCGTAACCTCGAATGAAGGAATTGTAAAAGATACCACCATCAACTTTTTGATTTACGAAATTCCCGACATCAAGTTTATTGCTGAACATGCATGCGAAGGAGTAGATATTCAATTTACGAATTCCACCACTATATCAACTGGAACATTAAGTTATGGTTGGGATTTTGGTGATGGTGCAACTTCCAAGTTAACAAGTCCAACTCACCGATACACAAAACCGGGAAGTTATAAAACCACCCTTACCGCTTCAGCAAATGGGTGCACCAATACCCTCACCAAGATTTCTAATCAGTTTGCCAAGCCCACTTCCAACTTTACAGCACCAAACGGGTGTTCTGGCACACCCATTCAATTTATTAACCTCTCAACAATAGCCTTTAACGAAAAGATTGGCAGCCGTTGGAAGTTTGGAAGCAACGGTCTTTCCACCTTAGTTCATCCTCAGCTTACCTTTACAACACCCGGTAAAACCGATATTAAACTCATATCGGTTTCGCAATTTGGATGCATGGATTCAATAACTAAGTCGATTGAAGTATTGCCTGGACCAACGGCTGCGTTTATTTATGACAAAGCCTGCAGCATCGACCCGGTTCAGTTTACAAATACATCCGTTGTACCGGCTGGTGTAAACCCGATTTACCAATGGAATTTTGGTGCAGGTGCTACCTCAACAGCAAAAAATCCCTCGCACAAATTTGATTTGGGCGAACGATACATCACGCTAAAAGTTTTGGGCAACAATGGTTGTTCGGACATGACCTTTAGAACCATTCACGTTCTCTTGCAACCAGATGCCGACTTTGAGGTTGATAATGTTTGCTCTGGACAAGAAGCTTCATTCCGAAATAAATCGAGCGTACCTTGGGGAACGGTCGAATACATCTGGTATTTCGGTGATGGTGATAGCTCGCTTTCATCGGTGCCCTTAAAGAGTTACAATGTAAGTGAAACTACCGTATTCTTTGTTTCGTTGGTAGCACAAGCCCGCGATGGATGTTCCGATTTGGCAAAGAAAACAATATCGGTAGAACAAACTCCAGTCTGTGGTTTTAGCAGCGAGCAAAGCAAGCAAGACCGCCGAACCTTTACCTTTACCCCAGTAGAACAGGGCTATCCCGAAAGCGCATATACCTGGATATTTAAAGGCAGCAAGGTGGTTGAAGGCGTTAAAAACCCAACTCATACCTTCGATTACTACGACCAAAAGTACGATGTAATTCTCGACATAAAAGGCAACAACGACTGCGTTTGCTACGACTCCGGCCAAACCTTGGTAACCAGCTGGCCTGTAGGCATTGAAACTTTAACAAACGAGGAAATAACGTTATATCCTAACCCCGCAAATAGCCAATTCAAAGTGGCCGTTGGAACGAAAATGCAAGGTTCAAAAGGCAGTGTTTCCATTTATGCCTCAAATGGCGCGATGATGGTTGAAAAGTTTAATCAATCATTTTCAGAACCGTTGGTTATTGACATAAACCATTTATCTCCAGGCATTTACACAGTTAAAGTACAGCTTGATGGACAAAGTTTTGTGAAGAGATTGGTGGTGGAGTGATGGAGACTGAGGCAATTTATTTTAAGTTTGAATAGAACTTGTTTATTTGACTCAAGCAACTAGAAAGCCAATGCTTACAGCTTTTCTAATAATGCCCTTCGTATTCCCAATCTTGACCTTGGTTTTCACAATTATGAGAGTGGTATTTAGGGAATTTAAATATTTGAAAAACATATTTTCTTTTTTAGCTTTTTTTTGTCTGTTTCTTTCCTTAGGCATTGTTTTAATATTGCTCAAAAACCATGGAATACCTTAAACGTATTAGTTCTTAATTCATGATGGCCGGCAAAAAAGAAGAAATCTTTCATTATCAGATCTAAAAAAAACTGCAATGAATTATTTTACTTGGAACAGCGATGAACAAATTTTAATAAAGCCCAAACTTTGCATAATGGAGAAATACTCTTCGAGCAATTAGTGAATGGTAGATTTAATATTGATGCATTAATAACATGTTTGGATTAAAAAAACCTCTACTCGGAGAAAAGGTTAAAATCAACATCCCCAATTTGGGCACGTTTGACACACGAATAAAAGACAAGAGCCAACAAAATGTTATTTGGTCTGGTGTAAACAAATCGAATTGGCATAATGTCGATATTAATAACCTGAGTTCGATTAATCTTTTCAAATTCAGATTTGTATAGCACCCAAGTAGTAAGGCGAAAACAGAAAGGTTTATGTTTATAAACCGACTGATTTCAACGAAGCTAAGAAGCTAATAGGGTTTTATATACAAAAGTCCGCTTTACACTTGTGAAAAGCGATTTTCATCGTAAAAA